>NZ_JBYCKN010000033.1:0-18853 GCF_057473405.1 Sulfobacillus sp. TH-112 | reverse complement strand
GGTCCCGGCCTGACTGTTGCCGGCACCCATGCTGATTGTATCAAAGGAGCGGTGTTGGTCATCACTCGAGCCGCCGGTCCCACCGCTCGATCGATCACGGTGCCGAACTGTGGGCAGCTCTTGATCCGTTATCATCCTAGTTTTCGGCGCTGGACATTAGTGCTGGGGCCGCTGTACTTCCCCAAGCAACTCCAATAGCGATCCATCCTCCTGCATAAAAAATTCCCACACCATTTTACATCCCTCACAGCAAAAGTGGTGGGTTTCATCAACCACCACTCGCTGAATCCGACTCCCGCAGAGTTCACAAACCATCTCATTCTCCTCCTTCTCCCGGGGCTTCTCTGCACACTATATGGGTGAGACGTCCGCCCTATATCAGGAGAATCATTCCAAAGATACTCGTGCGCTCCTTATGGATGACTGGGCGATTGATGTCGACAGAAGACACGTGAGCCGAAGACCGCCCCAGGCGCCCCATTTCCCCTTCGACAGAGGTATCAACTCCAGCGCCTTTTCTCGCATTTGAACTCACGGAATATTTTCTGCCAACGGGGGAAATTCTCTCCATATATGACAGTCATAAACAAGTCGCTCACCGCGTCGTAAAAAAGAGACATGAGGAGGGCCTTCATGCAATCAGATCCCGTACGCACCACGTCGCCTCGCAATCAGCGACACGAAACTGCCATGATTCCCGCATCCTATTTGTGGCCGCTGCGTTTCATTTTGGGATTTCAGTTCCTCTCCGCATGGGCACGTCGCTATATCAATGCCCCCAACAAGCTGAATTGGTTTGCTAAAACCAATATCGGCCATAAATTTAGTACCATGATGCCTCATGCCCTCCCTCCCATTCGCGTATCAATGCAATGGCTATTACTGCACCCCCATTGGGCTTGGGTCTTTTTATTAATCTTTACCTGGATTGAATTTACAGTCGGCCTGTTCTTATTAACGGGCACCCTGACCCGCCTAGCCGCCCTCGGAGGAGCGCTGCTGTCTTTTGGCATGTTGTTTGGCAATGGCTGGCTGGGTACCGCGTGCATCGACGAATTTCAGATCGGCACCGTCGAAGGCATCGGCGCCATGATTTTCTTATTTGTCGGGGCGGCAGAATTTGGCGTCGACCGTTGGTTGCATAAGCATTGGGATGGTTATGTCCATCTGGGCCACTGGCACATTCATTTGGCCTAATAACGCGGGGCTAGAGGAGAGTTGGAGCATGTCAAAACGACGCCTCGCCAATGGGTCATCGGATTCTCACACACTGATCGTGTGGAAGAAGCAAAGCATCGGGATGACCATCGTCGCGATAGTCTTGACCCTTTCGGCATACCAATTTGCCCATCACGGACTGTGGGGAACACTGGTGAATTACAACAAGACACCGAAGTTGGTCTTATCTGGTTCAGCTATCCATAAGGGCGCCTTGCAATTAGCCGTCTATCGCCCCGATGGTCCCGATACCTATGGCAGCTTCATCGTCACGATTACCATTACCGGAGATCATTCGGCGATCCCTGCCGAAGTATGGGGGCCTAAACAATTGGCGCACATCAATGCCCGTGCCATTCACAATACCTATTACTTTCAACGTGTGGTAAAGGGGCCATGGGGCCTCATTGTGCCGCTTTCCGCAAGAGCCCACATTGACCTCTCGCTCTCGCAAACGGCCCAAGCGCAATTGAGGACAACGCGTCGGGCAACCCTAAGTGTAGAGGACGTCAGTGGTCTTAAATGGCAAACCGTCGTTCCCACACACCCCTAAATTCACGGGATTGTATTGCTTCCTCTGAATCTCGCGGTTTTTTTGCCATACGGTGGTCATGTTCAAGTGCCGTCCTGTCTATCTTGCATAAATCCCCCACAGTCAGTACACTCAGGATAACCGAATTGTAGGTGCATAACAGGGAATCAGGTGAAAATCCTGAGCGGCACCCGCCACTGTATACGGGGAGCAGATAGCGTCACAGCCACGGTTGGAAGGCCTATCTCATGCAATGATCCGAGAGTCAGGAGACCTACCTACAAACATTCGGGCGAGCCTGCGGGTGGCGGGCGCCGCCTCATTTTTATGCGGCCCTTCTCGCGTAAGCTTCACTTTAGAATGAGAGAGGGACATTATGATTCGTAACACGCTCATCGCCATCGGCACCAGTCTCCTGTTAACGGCCTCGTTGGCCGCTTGTGGCAGTACCAGCGCATCACTCGGCTCTTCCGCCAGTGCCCCGCAGCATAAACACCGCATTCGACTAAAAGATGACCTCGGCACTATCGTGACCTTACCCAAACCGGCGACCCGTATTGTCGCCTTAGAACCGAGCAACGCAGAAATTGTGCTTGACCTGGGTCTCAAGCCCGAGGTCGTCGGCATGGACGATTCCGTCTTTGAATACGCACCCGCTCCCTGGAAGTCGGAATTGGCCGGCATCCACAATATCGGCCCGTCCTATCCTGGAATTAGTGTGGAAGATGTCGTGGCCGCCAAACCTGATCTTGTCATCGCGGCCACCGGAATTAAGGGCCTTTCTTCTCTGAAACAATTTCATATTCCGGTCCTCATATTAAATCCCACTTCGATTAATGGGGTGTACCATGATATTGCACTCGTGGGAGAAGCAACAGGAAAGACGGCCGCAGCAAACCGGGTAATCACCCAGATGAAGCATCAAATGACCGCTATTGAAGCGTCCGTAAAGTCTGTCAAAACTCACCCGACCGTCTTCTATGACTTAGGTGGACTCTATACGCCGGGTCCCAATACCTTTTTAAATTCGCTGATCGATATGGCAGGCGCCCAAAACATCGGGGCCTCGCTATCGACACAGCAATATCCTCAAGTGACGGCAGAACAAGTAGTGCATGCCGATCCCGACGATATTCTGATTGACGGGTCCGCGGGCACCAGCATTGCCCAAGAAGAGGCTCAGGCCGGGTTTTCTGCTACCGTTGCGGTGAAAACCCATCATGTCTTTGAAGTCGAACAACCCTCCTATGTCGATGAACCCTCTCCAGCCTTAGTGATGGGACTGAAAGAGCTCATCGCCATCTTGCATCCCCATCTCCAGGTGAAGTCCTAGATGGAGAATCGATCCAGAAAGACTGCCGTGAATTTCACGGCAGCTTTCTTGGTATTGTTCTGCGCCATTATTTTTGGGGTGATGCATGGCCCGACCCGGATCTCTCTCGATACGGTCATCCATGACCTCATGCATCCCAATAGTTCCATCAGCAGTGTCATTATCTGGGACATACGACTGCCCCAAGTGTTAGCCGCAGCGCTGGTCGGTGGCGCACTCTCATTAGCGGGAGCGGTGATGCAAGCGCTCTTGAAGAATCCTCTAGCTGATCCGTATATTGTCGGTGCCTCGGCAGGCGCCGGTCTTGGGGCTACCCTAGCTCAGGAACTGTTTCCCCTGCTTGACCTTATGGCCCCAGGCGCCTTTGTAGGCGCAGTCGGAGCTGTCTTCCTCTCATATCTTCTGTCGCGTGGTCGAGGCACCGCAAGCATGCTGACACTCATTCTCGCAGGCTATGCCATTGGGGTCATTTTAACCTCCGTGATGACCTTTCTCATGTTACTCAACCGAGAGGACCTGACCACCATCTTTGCTTGGGAGATTGGCGGCATCAATGGCGTCAATTGGACCGAAGTCGGAGTCTCATCACTATTCATTGCCATTTCTTTTGTCATCATTTGGCCCTTTGCCCACGACATGAATGCGCTTCTTCTGGGAGAAGAGCAGGCTCATCATTTAGGGGTCCCGGTACGACGTGTGCAGTTCATTCTGCTGGTTATGGCCAGCCTCTTAACCGCGGCGGCCGTCTATCTGAGTGGCCTCATCGGCTTCGTGGGTCTGGTCATTCCTCATGTTGTGCGTCGAATTAATGGCCCTAACCACCGACAACTTTTGCCGCTGTCATTTTTGATAGGCGGTGCCTTTTTAACCTTGGCAGAACTCTTATCCCAGTCCATACCGGTCGTCGGTCCGATTCCCGTCGGTCTGGTGACCGCGGCCTTAGGCGGACCATATTTCCTCTATCTGCTCGTCCGGCAAAATCGCCGCCAAGGAGGGTGGGCTTAATCATGTCCATGCTGTCGATGACCAATGTCACCTATCAAATTCCTAATGGAAAAATGACCTTGGGACCGATTACAGGAGAAATCCATGCGGGCCAGTTCGTTGCTCTCATTGGGCCCAACGGAGCAGGTAAATCCACCTTATTAAAGCTCATTGCTACGTTGTTGCGCCACCAAGAAGGCCTAATCACGGTTAACGAACAGGAGGTACAACGTCTATCGCCCTCCAAGCGCGCCCATCAACTGGCGTTTGTACCGCAAACACTCGACACCCAATTTGATCTCACGGTCGAAGAGGTGGTAGAACTCGGTCGACTCAGTCATCTCTCCTGGAGTGAACGACTTCGCTTTCAAGGCCGCATCTCCCCCGAAAAAGTGGAGCAGGTGATGCGGAACACAGAAACTTGGGACCTACGACATCGGGCCTTTAAGACACTATCGGGCGGCGAGGCCAAACGCACCTTACTGGCGGCTGCGCTCATTCAAGAAGCCCCGGTATTACTGCTCGACGAGCCGACGGCTCACCTCGATCCCGGGCACGCCATGAAGTTTCTCGACTTAGTCCGTTCCATGGTAGAACGTCAAAAAACAACGGTGCTCATGGCCTACCATGACCTCACCACCGTTGGGCTCTATGCGGACTTCATCTGGGTGATTGACCATGGCCAAATCCTTAAGATGGGAACTCCTGAGGAGGTACTCACCGATCCACTCATCCAACAAATTTACGATGCGCCGCTGTTAGAAATCCCCCATCCCCGGTCCCAACGACCGATGCTCATTTTTCCATAATCGATCATTTGTGACTAAATCTTCGCCCACAGTGACCGTATCCGCTAAAGTAGGAAGAAAGAGATGAACCGTGGAGGGACCCCTTAAGTGAAAGGCCTATTAACCGTCTCGTTGATCGTGAAAAACGAAGAACGTTTTTTACCAGAATGTCTTGCCTCCGTCAAAGAGATAGCCGATGAGATTCTCGTGGTCGACACTGGATCAACAGATCGCACCATAGAAATTGCCAAATCTTATGGGGCACGCGTGATTGAAATTGAATGGCCGAATGACTTTGCAAAGGCGCGTAATGTGGGACTCGATGCCGTGAAAACGCCATGGGTCCTCGTCATGGATGCCGATGAGGAGTTAGTGCCAGAAGACATCGCTAAATTGCAGCGAGCGATGGAGCAGCCTTTAGCCGACGGATACAACGTACGCATCGTGTCCATCATGGACCGTGCGGAGGATTTAAGTGAGAGTTATGTCACTCGTTTAGTGCGATCCCACCCCAAAGTCCGTTTCACGGGCGCCGTGCACGAACAACTCTTTCCATCGCTGACGGCTCTGGGAATGTCTATTCGGCCTCTCGACGTCCGTTTGCTCCATAAGGGCTATTTAAATGCCGTGGTACAAGGTCGAGACAAAGGTCACCGCAATCGCGACCTCATAGAGCATCACCTCAAAGAAAATCCCGAGGATGCCTATATGTTATGGCAGTTGGCGCAAACCCTCCTTGGGACAGGAGAACTGGATCGGGCTTTGTCCGCAGTGAAGCACGCTTTGAGGCTAACCCCCATCGATAATCCCTTATGGGTACTCGCGCAGTATACGATGGCCCGCATATTGGACGTCCACCGCCAACCTAAACGGGCGCTTCGTGTCCTACGAGAAGGACAAGTGGCCTTCCCCACCTATACCGATTTCTATTATTTAGAGGGCAACATTCATTTGCGGCTGGAACAGTGGTCGCAAGCCGAACGGTCGTTTAAGAAGTGCCTCGAATTAGGCGAACCCTACGGGTACCTCATGAGCGAAACCGGCATTGGCGGGTTTAAATCATTGTATAAACTCTCGCAAGCACTCAACGCCCAAGGCCGTTCGCAGGAAGCGCTCGCTACGCTACTCGTCGCGCTTAAAAATAATCCGCCGTTTCGCGAAGCATGGCAAGGCATGTTCCACATTCTTATCGGATCGAATATTCACGCAGTGTTAGACGCCGTCTTGCTGAGTCTTCCGCTCGAAACCATCATCGCGACCATTCGCCCATGGCAAAACCGCAACGAAAATGAACAGTATTTACTGCAAGCGGCTGAAGAACGGTTCGCCATTATCCAGCAAAATCAACCGTCATAGGAGCGGATGAGACTTCCGATGCTTGCTTTTCGGAAGCACGCTCGCCACTCAAGTATCCTTGTAATCCGCGGATAAGATTTTCGAGCACCGTTTCTACCGCCATGAACTCGGCTGCTGCATTGTCTTGTCCGGGTGCAGTAATTACCGTACGCCAACAATACAAATACAAATCTCGCATGGTCTGCCCATGAGGATGGTCCAAATTCACGGTATCTGCCAGTGCCAGTAGGATATCCCGGGCCCGCTGTGACTGGGATAAAAGTTCAATCGCTTTTAAATCGACATTCTCTCGCATTTGACGAACATTTTTCAATGCCGCTTCATACAACATCAACGTCAAGGCTTCCGGAGATGACATGGTAATGCGTTCACGCTGATACTGCCCGAGGATTTCTTCTGTAGTCGCCAAAGTTGTTACCCCCCACTACTACTATTGTTACTTGAGTCGTACAGTGCCGTCAAAAGTGAGTACTGCTGCGATTCCGACGCCACTTGGTTCACCCACTTGCCATATTGCAAAATCGCCTGTTCTTCTTCCGACGACTGATTTTGCTTCAACAGAGTGACCTGATTCTCCGTATTGTCTTCCTGCGCTGTGAGCGTAGCAATGATCTCTCCTGTACTACTCGACCCTCCGAGGCTAAATCCATTAATGACTCCTGTTTGTCCACTCGGTTGCAATGTCGACTGAATACCTTGAAATATTGCTTGCACCGCACTCGGATCACTTTCTAGCGCCCCCTGAAGTGTGGCACTGTTCACCGTAATCTGGCCGTTGGCACCGAACTGGAGACCGATATCGGCCAACGTTTCATACGCACCGCCCGCGCCGGTAGAATACGATGACAATGTTTGCTGGACTTGGTTGATGATCGCCACCGGAAGTCCTGAGGTAAGCTCTTGATTCGAGTTGGTAGAATACGAAAAGGTCTGGTTTGCCCCGCTTCCCGATGAGGTGACTGTGCCGGATTCCGCCAGTGATTCCGTATCCGATACCCACTGATTCCAATCAGACACCACGCTTTGAACACTTTGCGCCATGGCGGAGGTATTCGGGGTGACACTAATCGTCGTAGTGCCCAGCGACTGCGCAGTAATGGTGAGGCCTGGTACGAGATTCGTAAACGTATTCGAAGACGAAGACTGAGCATTGGTGGAATTAAAGCTTCCTCCGAGGCTGATTTGGGCCGTGCTCGCTGCTTGAAGCACATTGCTGGCGCCCTGAGCGGCGGTGCCTGTGCCTACCATGCCAAGATAATATAATGGTCCATTGGTTTGGCTACCCGACGTCGGGGGTGAGTCGGTATAAGAGATGGACTGCCCCGTTTGGTTCGCCTGAATCTCCATCACGTAGTCACCGGAACTATTTTGAACCACGCTCGCGGTAACGCCGATGCCGCTGGTCCCATTAATCTGGGATACCAGGGAATTCAGACTGATACCGCCCGTAGGGATTGTCACTGTTACTGGCGTCGCACTACCAACGCCAATAGTAAAGGACCCTTGTAACGGTGCCCCCCCAGACAGCGTCATGATCGCGCTAGGGTTCGTCACGGCCATGTTGCTTGAGGTCCCGGTATCAATTTCTGATTGCGCCAACGATCCCACGCTCATGGTATAATCGCCGGCTTGAGCATTACTATCCACCGCCGTAGCCACGCTGTTCGCGCTTGACGATGCTTCTAGTTGGTTATAGGTCGACGAGTTGGCCAGCGTGACCAGGTCAGATCCAAACGCCTGCGCATCGGACTGTAGCGTTGTCCACGCATTAATTTGTGTTGTATCCTGGCTTTCTTGGTTATCCAACGTCGTCAGTTGGCTCTGATTTTCTTGGGTATCTAAACTAGTAAACGTGCTAGGACTGAGGTCCTCCAATATTTGCCCGATCGGCGTATTATACACTTCTCCCCAGTTGATACTCATATAACCACCTCACCATCAAATCGGGGGGATGAGCCTCAACCCATCCACCCCATAGTCAGATGCGTTCTAACTCAATAACTTCAAGACGAGAGATGGCAGTTGCTGTGACGTGGATAGCGCCTGGATACCGGTCTGCATCAAAATTTGCTCTTGAGCAAACTGACTGGTGACTTGAGCCATGTTCGCGTCCATAATGGTGGATTGTGAAGCCTGGAGATTTGTCGTCTCTGTTTGCAAGTTAGTGGTCGTGTAGTTCAACTGATCCACTTGCGCTCCAACCTGGCCTTGCGCATTGGTCAACATCGATAGCGCCAACTGCGATTGTGTCACCGCGTATTGGGCCCCCTGCGTTGTTGTCACATTCATACTCGCGAGTCCCAGTGTGGTGCTATTAAACGAGCCAAATCCCAAAGTCACAGCATTCCCATTTCCTTGGTTGGGCCCGGTTTGAAATACATACTGCTGAGCTGCCGTCACAGAGACAGCTTGTACAATGGGATTTTGCGAATTGGCAATATCGTTCTGATTTACGGTCAGCACAAAGCTATTGGGGCCAGATGAATTGTCACCTGATACGAGCTGTAATGTGACCGTTCCCGACACACTGGAAAGATTACCGACACTGCCGGACGCGACCACTCCACTTGCCCCGGTGACCGTAATTACGTCAGTGCCAGAACCCACAGAGCTATAAGACATCGATACCGTATAGAGGCCCGATGCCAAATTGCCAGAGTCTGCCCCGACGGCTAAGTTCACAAGCGGGCTCGTCACATTGAAGCTTTGGGTCAAGCTATCTGTCACGACACCGCCTGTAGCAACGGTGGGGGCGGCGGCGGCAATACTGCCCAAGTTCATTGACACCGTCGCGCCTCCGACGTTAATGGCATAGCTCCCGGTCGGAGCCGCAGTACTCGAGAAGGTCGTGGCTCCCGCCGTGACCGTCGTCGTTCCGTTGTAACTTTGAAACGATAAACTATAGGTTCCGGTGACCGTCGCCGTGACTGACGTCGACGCTGAATAAGAAAGTGAACCGACCTGAATGCCTACATTCGTCCCATCGAGGGATACCGTGTCCACAAGGGAACTCCCACCAATCGCTGTACTCGATACAGCAAATACGGAGGTTCCGACGACACTGCCGGCAGCGTTACTTAGCTGCACGGTCACGGATACATCGTTCTGACCCGAAACACTGGCGGCAGCTGACGCATTTATGGTGTAGACACCGGCCTGCGCCAATGAGACGTCGGTGATTCCGGTTACAGTACCCGATGCCACTGTCGCTACATACGTTGCGGTGTATTGAGCCGTCACGGTATAGGTTCCCGGCGCAATCGTCGCATTGGCTACTGAGGAAATAAATCCCGTTGATGCGGTCCCTATCGTCGCAATATCCTGCGATGAGGGAATCGCAGCGCCGCCTTGTGCGCCCTGGTTCAAGACTGACTGATTACTGTAGTTTAACGTTTGAGCTACGTTATCCAGCGAAGACAGCAACGTACTAATCTGGTTTTGAATATCCTGCGTATCTTGCAAGTTATTGGTACTGTTGGAGGCTTGTACCGCCAGTTGCTGAACCTCCTGGACGATTTGCACATCGGTCTGCATACCGCCATTGGCGACGTTGAGCAAATTAGTGGCTTCCGTGGCGTTACTAATCGCGGCATTAATCCCGCCAATTTCGCCCTGCATCAAGTTTGAAATAGCAAGTCCAGACGGATTATCCGAAGGAGAATTGATAGCATATCCAGTGGACATCTCTTGTTGAAGGCTGTTGAGGGTGTTCTGGGTACTATTAAGAGAATTTTCAGCAAATAAGGCAGCAACGTTCGTGTTAATATACATGTTATATCCTCCTTGATGTTAAATTCTCGACATCCTGTCGAGACCTTACAAATTCAACATAGTCTTGGGGCAATATAAAGTCAAAGATTTAGCACCTATTTTCTCGATCACTAACAAGTATCGATGATAGCATGAGATGAGTTTAGCGGGAGAGTGATTATATGAACATGCCAAGCATCGTGGTTAGCACCGTAAAACCAGAGAATTACGTCCACTCTGGGGCATTTGACGAAGTCTATGAAACAGTATCCATAGGATTACAAAATCTAGGATTTCGCATCGAGCGTGTAGAGAACTCCGTTTCTACAACTATCCCCACTATTTTATTCGGCGCCCATTTGCTGGACGCCGACACGCTGAGAAATTTACCGGAGCAAACCATCCTCTATAACCTCGAGCAAGTCGATGATGCTGCAAGCTGGCTATCGGGGCCACTACCTTCAGCCATGACCCACCATGAAGTGTGGGACTTCAGCGATCTCAATCTTCGCCGGCTATCAGCAATGAGAAAATTTCCGCACCTTGTTTACGCTCCTGTTGGTTACGTTCCTCAGTTAACTCGGATACCACACGTCGAAGAGGACATCGATGTGCTGTTTTATGGATCACTCAATGAACGGCGCCACGTGTTAGTAAGCGCACTAAAAGCGTCCGGCATGAATGTAGTACACGCATTCGGCATTTATGGCGAAGAACGAGATCGACTAATCGCTCGTTCGAAGGTCGTCCTAAATGTCCATTTTTACGAGAATGGCATACTCGAATGGGTTCGTATTTTCTATCTATTGGCCAATGGCAAGGCTGTCCTGTCGGAAAATAGTATTTTAACCGCTTTTGATTCAGGAATCGAAAACGTTGTCCGATTTAGTGCGTATAATCAACTCATCCAAATGTGCCTGCAGATGGTCAACAACAAACACATGAGAGAGGAACTGACAAGTCACATTCCAGCATATCTTAACTCTCGAAGAGAAGAGACTATATTGGCGTCCGTTCTGAAAGCATCTCTACTAAAGAAGCATGCCAACCTAGGTTGAAAGACTTCCGAATCGCTATATTTAGCGTCCAACGATATGCATTAGTTGCCATTATAAATTTCGCCCGTTCTCTGCCAACCCACCTTTGGTCGAGATAATCTGAAAACCGCTTAAGCTAGATCCTTTACGCTTAGGTAAACTTCACGGCCATAAGCGCACCCGAACCAAACCCACTATACCACCGACATTACTGCACCATATCGCCAATTTGTTCGCGTGTCTCCTTCAACGAAATATCGTGGGCGTACAGATCCTACTGTAATACCGACGTGGCGTGAGAATCCAGTGGACCAAGACCCATTTAAGAACAGGGTTAACCAATGGACGTATCCTTCACACACACACAGAGAATTTGATAAACGTTGGCAAGCCCACTCGCAATCCACGAACCTAACAAGTCACCGGCATTAACCTTCACGTTCTCTGGAATCGGCACAATTGTAGCCTGGCTTTCGCGAATCGCAAGCCCTGCTCCCTTAATTAATCTAGAAACGGCTGCCGGGGTGAAAAACCGCATATGTGTGGAGTCCAGTATACCTGCATCCGCGTATTGCCATTCCCCGCGCAACAACGGTAAGACTACACTCCAATGCGACACATTGGGAATACTCAGGACAATGCAAGCATCGGCACGTGACGACAGCTTTGCGGCAATTCGTCTTAATGACTCCCACGGATCAAGCGTATGTTCCAAAACGTCGGCCAAAATGATACAGTCAAAAAAATTATCAGGAAGGTCATTTAATTGGTCTTCTAAAAATCCTACATATACCTTGTCTAACAGGTTGCGAGCCTTCTCGGCGGCAATCTGATTTGGCTCGATTCCATATACTTGACACGCCTGCCGATTCTTCACTACTCCGCCTAAAACTCCGGTAGCACATCCAACATCCAAGATTGTTTGAGCGGACACTGGAACGAGATTCACTATTTCCTGACGCGCATGAAGAAAATATTGTGACTGTAATCCCTGCGTTGTCCATACTTTTTCCATCGCAGCTTCTATTCGGTCATCGTCCGTTGGACCAAATTCTCCTTCGTTCGGCTTTGGCAGCCACCAAATATTGATTACCCCACTTGCTCGCAACGCGATCGCTTCGTCCAATTCTCCAACAAACACCCAATCATAAAGTGAAGCCCGAACCACGTTGCTTTGCCAATCTCCAAAAGAATCTATAACCCACCATGCGCGTGGGTACAAATGCCTAGGTATATCGTATTCTTTACCATCACCTACAAAAAAGAATAAATCGTACTCCTCTTTGAAGATGTTCGGCAACTGCGAAGGATGTATGTGGGTTGCGTGGCAAATCCGTTGTAACGACTGGTAAGCGCATGGACCAAGAGCCCTCTCATCCTCATTTCCGAAAATGACCGCTATCCGAAAATCCGGGCGGATTTCATGCTGTATTGCGTTGCGCAATGGCTGCATATAAAATTTCCCTCCTATCAGTAATTCAAAAATTAGGTCGAAGATGGCAAAATGCACTTGTATAATCCATATAGACTGCAAAGGAGGCCCTACATATGCTCGCAATTACAGGTGGACGGATTGAAACCGTATCCCACGGCGCTATACCCCCTGGTACCATCCTCATAGGAGATGACGGAAAGATTAAGGACGTGGGGAAGGAAGTGGATATTCCCCAAGGTTGTACCGTGATTGATGCGCAAGGTCAATACGTCTTCCCCGGATTCATTGATTCCCACTCCCACATCGGCGTCTTCTCGGATGGGGAATCACAGGCGGCTGCTGACGGCAATGAATTGACGGACCCAATTACCCCGGGTGTGCGCGTTATTGATGCCTTTAACACGGTGGATGTAGCTCTAAAAGATGCCATTGAAGGGGGGATTACTGCCGCGTGGGTGACTCCGGGTAGTGGCAATGTCATTGGGGGCCAAGGATCTACCGTACGGCTTTGGGGGAAGAATATTGATGAGATGATCCTCAAATCCCCATCGGGGATGAAGAGTGCCATGGGCGAGAACCCCAAAAGGGTCTATGGGGGAAAGAATAAAATGCCGAGCACGCGCCTTGGTGTCGCCAAAGTCATGCGTCAAGCGTTCTTTGATGCTGAGGACTATCGCCGCCAACTCGAAAAAGATGGCGACCATAAGCGTAACGTCGATATGGATGCGCTCCTCTTAGTCTTGAATCGGGAGATCCCGTTTCGCACCCATGCTCACACCGCTGATGACATTTTAACGGCTATGCGCATTGGCCAAGAATTTGGCGTCAATCAGATTATTGAGCATGGCACCGAGGCCTATAAGGTAGTGGACGAGCTCCTCCGGTACGATGTCCCGGTCTCTTGTGGACCCGCACTCGTGGCTCGCGTCAAAGTGGAAGTTCGCGGTCGCTCCTTCAAAACCCCGGGAATTCTCGCCAAAAACGGCGTCAAGGTCTCCATCATCACGGACCATCCGGTGGTGCCTGAGCAATACTTAGTCATTTCTGCCGCTTTAGCGGTACGTGAAGGCATGGACGAGCAAGATGCCATCCGGGCACTGACGCAAAATCCCGCGGATCTCTGTGGTGTCGGCGATCGTCTCGGATCCCTGGATGTCGGTAAAGATGGCGATGTCGTCATTTGGTCCGGTCATCCGTTCGAGTATAAGAGTCAGGTGAATCGCACCATCATTCAGGGAAAAGTGGTTTACGAACGTCCTGCTACTGAGAATTAATCACCTAGGACCTATGTATGGCACCATGACGAAAAGAGGACCCCTAGGGGCCCTCTTTTCATGCCATCATACTGCCACTTAGGCGTTTAACACGGTTGCTGGAGTGTCCTCATCTTCACCGGAAATCGATTCCAACGAGCGACGACTCGGCTCAGGAAGCAAGAGAGTCAACAGGAATCCGACAATGGAGAATACGAAGGTAATCGCGAGTGTTCCATTCAAACCAAATTTCGCCGTCAAGAGTGGGAAGACGAATACGCCGATGAACGCACCCACCTTGGCAAATCCGGCAGACATTCCATGTCCCGTCGTCCGCATGCTGGTCGGATAGAGCTCCGAGGCCAGAACAAAGGTGGTGGTATTGGGACCAAACTCGGCAAAGAAGTAACTGGCACCGAAGACCAGCAAGAAGGGTACCACCATCGTGGTCATGTGCGGCACCAGCCCAATCACTCCGAACGCCAGCCCCATACACGCAAATCCTATCAGTTGCAGCTTCTTATGCCCAATCTTATCCATCTTACTGACCGCGAGAATATATCCGGGCACTGCTGCCACCACGAAGACCAAGAGTGTCCATGCCATCGTGGTCATAGGATTGGAGTTGGGCGCTACGGTCTTTAATACTAAGGGCATCGAAATCGAGTTTCCGTAATACGCGTAGTCAAAGAGGAACCAGGTCCCGGCGGTTCCAATCAACATCACCAAATACTTAGGGTTGCTAATAAACTGCCAGAAGGTCAGCCGGTTCGCGCGGGTCTCTTGCACCTTGGCCGTCGCCACGTCATTTCCGGCAAAACTGACCAGGTTTTGCTGGGCTTTCTGAGCATCCCCTTCTACTCGTGCCGTGTATCGAGGCGATTCAGGCATCCGTCGTCGCATAATAATGACAGCTAGTGCAGGTATGGCTCCGAGGCCCAACATCAGCCGCCAGGCAATGTCTCCCGGAATTCCGGAGGCTAAGAGGGTGAGTGCCACGACCGGTCCCGCAACCAGTCCGACTGCTTGCATCGAGAAGACTAATCCCACCAATTTACCGCGGTCGTTTTTGTTCGCAAACTCGCTCATCAGCACCGCGCTCACCGGATAGTCTCCGCCTACGCCAATACCCATGATGAAGCGGAATATGAGTAACCAGAGAATGTCGGGGGCAAAGGCCGAAGCCAGCGCGCCGATACCCATAATCGCCGCTTCAAGACCATAGATTTTTTTCCGTCCATACTTGTCGGCCAATCGTCCGAAAATAAAAGCACCCACAAACGCAGCGATAAGAGCGGTGGAGCCAAGTAGTCCGACCATATATTTGCTGGGCAACCATTCTGATTTAATCAGTACCAATGCCGCTCCAATAATAAAGAGGTCATATGCGTCGGTAAAAAATCCCATGCCCGCGGTGAGTACCGCACGAAAATGAAAGAGTCCGAGCGGGGCGTCATTTAATACGTCGCTTATTCCCGCATTTCTTCTGCCGTCCATGAGTTTCCTCCTATTCTAATCTCCAACCGACCCTACGCTATGAGTGTACGAAGCGTCGGTTAAGAGAACATGAAGAACCATGGCGACATCATTAACGTCTGATTAAATTTTTGTTAAGAGAGGAGTGATATCGATATCCTGCAGCCTCTCCCGAATGGCAAAGTCCAAAAAGTGGGTGACCAGTCCGCCGTTGAGTGGTCGAGGGGCGGGTAACGGTAATTCACTCACGTGAATCGGTTCAATGAGCCTGTCGTCATATCCTGCCATCGCGGCAATGGATTGCACCAGTTGCAGTCGAGTCATCCGCTCTGGGCCTACCAGATGCAAAATGCCACGGTGCCCGGCGTTCAGGGCGGCTAGGGCCTCTCTCGCCAAGGGAGCAGCCGGTGTCGGTGTGTTGATTTGATCTTCAGCAGATCGAATGGGCCGACTCGCTTTCAAATCACTCAGAACGCGAAAAATAAAATTACGGGGATTGGGCTCATCCGAGTAAATCCATGCAGGGCGAATCACCAGTGTGTCCTCATATCGCATAAGACGTTCTTCGGCGGCCACCTTGTGTTCCCCATAGACTTGCAAAGGATGGGTTCGATCGCCTTCCTGATATGGACCGTCTGTCCCATCAAAGACGTAGTCGGTGGAAAAATAGATGAGCGGAAGATGACGCGAAGCGACCACCTCTAAAACCTGCGTCGGTCCTTGCACATTCACCGCGTAACTGAAATCCGGCTCCTTCTGACAGCGATCCACATCCGGCATGGCACCCGGAATCCACACGACATCGGGCGCATAAGACTCAATGAGGTGATGAATAGCCCCTATATCTCGCATATCAAGGTGCACTAGACCGTCTTCGGGGTGCGTGAGGTAGGTTCCCAACACCTGATCGCCCGCTTCGTGAAGTCCCCGCAGCAAGGCATGTCCTACCTGACCGGAGGCACCAATCACTAAATGTCTCCTATCGCCCATGGATAGAGGCTACCTCACGAGCGTTGCCGTGTACGCCGAGTACCGTGCCAATCGACATCTTGTCCAGCATGTGCACCATTCCGGGTCCCATGTGACCACTAATCACCCGTTGCACCTGGTGCTCCATCAAAAATTTAGCGATGCGGGCATGATGTTGCCCTTCGCCTCCTTCATCGTGGAGGACATCCCACCCCACTGGAAACTCCTCCCAACTTTCGATCGCTCCCGTAGCGGTGGCCGTCGCCACGGCTACCCGAGAAGCTCTTCCCCAACCATCCCCCACTTGGCCATCCATTGTCACTGGTAGACAGATTGTCATTAACGTCCCTCCTATTGCGCTTTCGTCTGCTTTTGTAGATACGCCAAAATCCCTTGACTATTTAACATGATATCCAAATTCAGCGGCGATACATCCATGTTGGGATGTCCCAAACGAGTCAGGTCACGAACCATTATCGCCCGCAACTGTTCCTCCACATCTGCTACTGCCGTGTCGGGAGAAATTTTCGGCAACATCGATTGAATCGCGCGGATCCCTCGACGGCAAAATTCAAAGGCTTGGGATGCGTCTTGGGTTACCCCAAAATGAGTGTGATAGATGTGGGAGAGATTGAGAGACTCCAACCGGTCTAACGTCTCGAGCATCAGCTCAGGATCGAAGTCAGTCGGAGACGTAGTAGGAAATCCATAATCAAAACTCCATCCCGTATACCCCGGCACATAACGAACCCCCACCGCATCGCCCGAAAAGAGGCCACGGGTCTTGGCATCCATCACACAGGTGTGATGATTGGCATGACCCGGTGCGTCATAAAACAATAACCGGCGGTCTCCCACATCGAGTACGCTGCCATCTTCTTGAACACGAACCCGGGACTCAGGCACCGGCACGAGCGATCCAAACATGGCATCCATCTGGTCTTGATAAACCGCACGGGCCCCCGCCTCAAGACGACTCGGATCAATCATGTGACGTGCCGCTTTCTTATGACAATGCAGGAAGGCCTTGGGAGCTACTTCCATCATCTGGCCAACACCACCGGCATGATCGAGATGGACATGCGTAATGACCACATGTCGTATCTCTCCGGGATTGATGGATAATTCTCTTAGCCCTTCAATCAGGGCATCGTGGCTCCTGGCTGAACCCGTTTCCACTAAAATTGGTTCAGAACAGCGAATCACATAGGCGCTCGAACGTTCTGGACGATTCTCTTCCATCAGGTCAATTCCATAAAGATTTTCGTTGACTTCAAACACAGCCATCGCCGTCACCTCGTCCCCAGTATAGATCTTCTCGATGAGTCCGGCATCGTCAGATCTGCTGTATATTCCGTCTCATTGCGCACATTCTACTGACAATAAGACAGGGAGGTGAGTGGATATGCTTCTCGCACTGGGCATCTTATTATTGGCTTTCTGGCTTTTTGGGCTCTTAATTTGGCACATCGGGGCCATTATTTGGCTGGCGCTGGTCGCGGCGATTGTGGTCATGGGCTGGCACTGGATTCAACATCGACGTCGGGCATCGCAATAGAAGAACAACACTTCCTATGAATGAGAGGCCAATACCACAACGCCACCGCTGAGCGCAGAGTATTGGTCAGCGAGGTGGGCAGGCACTCATCCTCCCTGCCCTTGATTTTGTCGCAAACACTAGTTCATACAACCATAGCCGCTCCATCATTCGTCTTTCCTTAAATCAAGACAGAACAAAATAGATACCGGTTGCCAACACTTCAACCACTAGCGCAATCGTCAACGTGAGAGACACGGACGCCGCCTCCAGACGTCCCGCGACAACCATCCCAAGGGCCAGCGCGGCCACTTTTAGACCGGATCCTGTCAAAAACACTTGGCTACGGACGGCGACTGGTGAGTCCCGGAATCGTACCGCAATCAATGCCGCCGTTTGCGGTCCATCCCCGACACCAATGGCCAGCACAGATATTATGGCAAGAGGCCATGAAGGAACCATCAAGAGTCCCAACCCAAGAGCCATCATGAGCGGGCTCATTCCCACCATAAGATCAGCACCGCCTCGCTCTGCCCACTTCGCATAGGCAGCCGTCGCCCCGAGCGCGGCCAACGACATGGCTGAGACTAATACCCCGCCGTAATCCGCACTTCCCGTGACATGACGTGCCACTAAGGGAATCGTGACGCTAAGCATTCCCAGGCCCAAATAGGATGCCATGGACACTACCGTTACCCGCCTTAAGGAGCGGGAATAGACGATGGTTTGCCACCCGGACCAAATGGCTCCGCGAGACGCGTCGTCCCCGCCTTCCCGAGTGTTAATGCCCGTCTCTGGCACCACTCGCCATGCGACTACTGCAGAGGCCAGCACCAAGAGACTGACCATTAGCGCAGCCAGCTTCCCTCCGCAGTAAAGAACCATGAAACCGGCACTCGCCGGTCCCACCAATCCAGCAAGATCGTAAGTGCCTCCGTCCAGTGCCGCCACCCGCTCAAGATGACTGCCTCCGATGGCGGCCGGGAGAATCGACGACCATCCTCCCGCCATACTAGACATGAAACTCCCGGCGCAGACCGCAACGATAAGAGACTCCCAGCGGGCGATGTCCCCCAAGGTGAGAGTGAGAAATCCGAGGGCGATAGCGTATCCAGTTAAGGCCATCGCCAGGACCCGGCCCGGTCGGATAGCACGATCCATTATCACTCCCACAAAAGGTCCTCC
>NZ_JBYCKN010000032.1:0-3967 GCF_057473405.1 Sulfobacillus sp. TH-112 | reverse complement strand
CGATAGCACCACGTTTATGGCCAAGAGTAAAATTGCCCACTGAGCCATCCCGCCGACCCGACGATTGGCCATGGCCATCACATACGCGCCCGCAAGGCCAAACGATGCATAGGTGCCTCCCAGTAACGATCCGCCTAAGGCACGGTCCAATAATGCGCCTACGATGCCACTCACGAAGAATAACAGCAGATACTGCCACCAGGTAGTTAGTCCTTCCAGTTGAGATCCAATGATCCATAAGAAGACTCCGGCAAAAATCAGTCCTAAAATCCCTCCAGGAAAAATCGCTGACAATAGAAGCGATAGGACAATACCTCCTTGCCCCACCAGAATCGGATCGATCAGACGGGGAAGGTATGTAACAATGATATAACTCAGCACCATTAGGGCAATTAAGATTTTGGTCATCAGCATGTCCCGGCTGAAATTCCCACCGCGCCTACGTCGATCACGCTGCAACATATGACGCCGCTGCGACTCCCAATACTGCCGTGCTTCGCGATCCATTTGCCTCACCTCTCAGAGCAAGTTACCCTCATTGTATGAAAAAAATCGCTACAAGACGACTCATCCCTCTCTTTACAAGAGACACTCCACAGGATAACATAAGTCGTTTTGGCAACGTTATCGACAAGTCTAGACGCTTCGAGGAGGAACACGTGAACGACTGGCACCGGGAAGATGCATTTGACGTCATTGTCATTGGTGGAGGACCATCGGGTCTCATGGCGGCCATCGCAGCTCAATTGCAGGGAGCACGAACGGTGCTGATAGAAAAGGGCGACAAACTGGGTCGTAAACTTGCCATCTCGGGAGGCGGTCGGTGTAATGTCACCAACGCCAAGCCGCTTGACCAACTGATGGAGAATATCCCCGGCAATGGCCGATTCCTCTATTCCGCCTTAACCCAATTTTCCAACGCCGACATTCGAGCTTATTTCGAATCGCTCGGAATTGCTCTCAAAGAAGAGGATCGTGGACGGGTCTTCCCGATCAGCGATAAGGCCGCAACCGTGGTTCAGGCGCTCGTGACTCACCTCAATACCTTAGGTGTCACGGTGTATAAAAACAGTGCAGTGGCAGCCCTCCTTACAGATGATCAGCAGATCACGGGCATTCGCCTCGCCAATCAGTCCCGCATCACGGCACGCGCCGTGGTCGTGGCTACTGGAGGTGCGAGTGTTCCTCAAACAGGCAGTACCGGTGATGCCTACCCCTGGGCGCGGAGCCTAGGACATACGATTATCGCACCATATCCCACCGAAGTACCTCTCACAAGTGAGGCCGCCTTCATTCATAATCGTGTCCTGCAAGGGCTCTCGTTTAGCCATGTGGTTGTGAACCTCCTCAATGGCAAGAGAAAACGCATAACTCATCAGGAGGGTGATATTCTCTTCAGCCACTTTGGCCTTACGGGACCTTGTGCTTTACGAGTGAGCCACTATGTCTCCACAGCCCTCCTGAAAAATCCCCAAGAAGATCTCTTAGCAACCATTGACTTCTTTCCCGACGTCGACGAGGCCACCCTGCGGCGACAATTTGAGCTAGCTCGTCAACGCGATGGTCGTAAGGAATTAAAAACCCGGGTCATGGACTGGGTTCCCGAGCGATTAGCACAATATATTTTAGATGATCTGCAAGTCGATGCCCATCAAGATATGGCCCAAACGGGTAACGGGACGTTAGATCAGATGACTCATTATCTCAAAGCATTCCCGGTTCCCATCTCTGGAACGCTACCTTTAGAAAAGGCAACCGTCACCGGAGGTGGAGTATCGGTAAAAGAAGTGTCGCCCACCACCATGGCATCAAAACTCTGCCGCGGGTTATATTTTTCAGGCGAAGTACTGGACGTCCACGCCCATACCGGAGGCTATAATATTACCGTGGCCTTCTCGACAGGACACCTGGCCGGATCATCGGCCGCTCAGTATTGCCTCGATAGTTAACGCGACGGTTCTCGCGTCACCGATCGCTATGCACGAAAGGATGCCGTGATGTGCAAACTTATCATGATCCAACGTTAGAATCGCTCTCATTAGCATTTCTCTTCCCCGAAAGCTATATCGGTCAACAACTACTTGCGGCCCATCACCCGGGACAATCGAGCTACATTTGGTCTCTTCACACAACGGAACGTTCTCTCATCGTAAGAACCAGTCGATTAGCGAATGCTGACAGTGACGACTTTAGCCAAGGCTCGCTGCGACTTTTTGATTCCAGTGTCCGCGAAGCCTCTCGTATGGTGGCTATTAACAATTGGTTTGCTTGCAACACCGACTGGTCGGTTCCACGCGTATACGGGGTCAGAGAACATGCTGACCGCACCTTTCTCCTCGTCGAAAAAATGCCTGGCACTCCATTAAGGCGGTTTGATGCTCTTGAACCCACCTCCCTTTTATGGTTTGGCACGGCAGTCGCTCAACTGCACCAACATCGGTATGCATATTTCGGTTCACATCACGTGCTCGAAGACCTTAAATCAGGCCATCCCAAAAGCCAATTTCTCTCGCGCCTCGTCGCAACCATCCAGTACCTCATCCAAACCTACCATTCCGAAGATTACGCGATTCGGAACAAACTTCCCGCACTTTTGACCGTTATGAGACAGCTTCCCGAGCCACGCTGGTTTAGTCCCATGATGCTGGACATGGATGCCTCGCAGTTTGTGGCCATCGATGGCGTGCTTCAAAGCTGCGTGGATACCGAATATTATGTGGTGGGGCCACCCGAACTTGAACTGGTTGGTCTTGAGTATCTTCTCTCTAAATCGGGCGCACAAACATTTCTTCGAGGCTATGAATCTGTGGCACCGATGCCCACACTCCGTCCGTACCGCGACATTTTTCGCCTGCTCTTGCGCTTGCTCTCATTTCAAGGGCCAATTCCTTGGGATGTGTGGATGAACGCCCCAATACGATTTGTACGCTAGCAGGAAACCCTCAATTGAAAAGCGAATAGCGCCATGGCAGCGATTGCAAGATCAAAAGGGGGTAGGTATGTATGTGGGTTATCGCACATCGTGGAGGCGGGGATCTTTTTCCTGAAAATACCTTAAAAGCGTTCCAGCAATCCGAATCTCTCGGCGTGGATATGGTAGAGTGCGACGTTCATGTCAGTCTCGATGGCCAACTTATGGTCATCCATGACGCTACGTTGGAGCGAACAGGCGGGAAGGCAGAGAAAGTCCAAGACCTGACCGCTGAGGAATTGGCGCACGTCGATGTAGGAGAAGGCCAAGGCGTTCCGACGTTACGTCAGTTATTGGATGCCATTCATATTCCCGTGGTTGTGGAGATTAAGACTCCGGACGTGGTTCAAGGTCTGATTCATCTCTTAAAGGAGAACCCTGCATTAACCCAACGCATCATTCCCATTAGTTTCTTTCACCAAGCCATTCTGTCTCTACAGGAGCACATTCCCGACCTTTACGGAGGCATTCTTCTCATGGGAGCGCCAGTGGACCTACCGCACATGGCACGCGCCGCCAATGTGCGGCTGGTCTCGCTATATTACGAATTAGTCACGGCCGAATTAGTGGATGCCATGCATCAAGAGGACATGCTCGTCAGTGTATGGACGCCCAACAGCAAAGAAGCTATTCAACACATGTTAAACATTGGTGTGGATGGGATCGCCTCAGACCGCCCGGATTGGGTGATTGCCTTGTCTAATGGTTCTGCACAATGAGTGACGAGGCTCCGTATTCCTCTTCGGAAATCAGCCGTCTTGGTATGGCTGGTATGGCACGAAACATCGGTTTTGGCGTCAACAAAGTGTTTTCCGCCGATCTTTTGAGCCGATTGACCCCTTCCCAGCCGCTCATCGGCCTCATTTTGGGTATGGAAGGGCTACTGGGGATCGTATTAAATCCGCTCACCGGATGGATTTCTGACCGATACACCACCCGCTGGGGACGACGGCGCATCTATCTCTTGATTTGTCTGCCGATGGCGGGGCTCTTATG
>NZ_JBYCKN010000031.1:0-5972 GCF_057473405.1 Sulfobacillus sp. TH-112 | reverse complement strand
TAGCGCAGCTTGGTAGCGCGCCTGCTTCGGGAGCAGGAGGTCGCAGGTTCGAATCCTGTCTCTCCGACCATTTTATGTTATTTGATAACGCCCTTTGTCTTAGCGGGCTTTTTTTGTGCCCAATTCCCGGCCTAACATGGCCCGTGCGCATCGCCACGGGGTCTCATCGATGACACGATCTCGAAAGCAAACGGACAAAATGATCGGTCTCGCCCGTTTGCTTCCCCTACTAGTTTGACATCTAGAGATGCTTTTCAAAAAACTCCAACGTCCGTCGGACGCGATACCGTGTATTTTCCTTCCCCCGCACCATGTGACGCGAACCTGGCAACACCACGAGGTCAAAATCTTTTTCCGCATTGATGAAAGCCTGAATCATGGCAGCAGAGTTTCTAAAATGCACATTTTCATCCACCATCCCGTGGATTAACAGCAAGTGGCCTGCTAGATTACCTGCCTTATCCATCAGCGAGGTGCTCTCATAGCCGGCATGGTTGTTCTCATCGGTTCCGAGATAGCGCTCAGTATATGCCGTATCGTACCAACGAAAGTCTGTCACCGGTGCGCCAGATACCCCCACCTTAAAGATCTCGGGTGCCATGAGTAATGCCCGCAAGGTCATGTATCCACCATAACTCCACCCATAGATTCCAACACGGTCCCGATTGATCGGCAGTTTTTCACTGAGATAGCGAATGCCGGCCACTTGGTCAGCCAATTCGACATCTCCAAAGTGGTGATAAATCGCTTGCTCAAACGCCGTTCCCCGATTGGCACTACCCCGAGAGTCAAGCTTCATGACCACATAGCCGTGCTCTGCCAAATACTGTGCTTGCAAATCAACGGTTTCGTCCCAACTCCTGACCACCATTTGGGCATGCGGACCCGCGTACACTGAGACAATGAGGGGATAGCCACCTTCGGGAGCGGGGCCTTCTGGCTTATATATAAGACCGTTCAACTGCACCCTATCACCCACTTGGCAGCGGAAAAGTTCCGGAGCGGCGAGTTTTAGCGATGCTCGCGTGACATCGTTGGACACGATCACACGAGACGTATCGTCTTTCACATAGGTGGTGCTTGGAGCGTGATCAAAGTCTCCATATTGGTCAATAAAAGCCTCCCCGTGCGGTGCGACGGTCACGACATGCCAACCCGGTTCCGACGTCAACTCCGTCCATTCACCACTCACCAAGTTCATAGCGACCAGGGCGCGATCCAAGGCTAGGTCGCGTGCCACAGACACATACACCATCGTACCCTGCGCATTGATACCCACGACATCCATAACGTGCCACTCCGGTACCGGCTGGGGTGAGAGAATGCGACTCATCCCGTCTTCCGCAATGATGACCACCTGCCGTTTCCCTAAATCTTCTGTGGACGATATAAGGGCACCCTGCGGGGTGAAAAAGGCGTTCCCGGGACGATTGATCCATTGGGGATGACGCGACTCATAGGGGCGGCTAATTTTACTGCCATCCACATCGAACACGTCCCACGCCAGGTGTTTATGATCTCGTGCCAGCGTCAGCACCCAGATGTGGTTGTCCTCGGTCCAGGCGACATCAAGAAGGTAACGTTCCTCCGCCCCCCAAGATAGCCACTGCACTTCGCCCGCAGCGGTGGTAGGCCGAATACCCAGTCGAACTTTAGCATTAGCTTCCCCGACACAAGGATAACGATGCTCTTCAACCCATACCGGCCCCTCACTCTGATGCACAATGGGATACATCGGGATGCTCCGCTCATCCACTTCGGTCAACGCTAGATAGCGGTCATCGTGGGACAGCCAATACCCCTGGCTGCGATCTAGCTCCTCTTGGGCCGCATACTCTGCGGCCCCGTAGTATACTCCCTTGATTTCACTCTTCTGCAACGTTTCAAGGCTACCCTGACGCCAATCGATGCGCACTAAATCTCTACCTTTCACACCATATATGTAATCTCCTTGATGTGACCAATGCGCATCCACGATATCCTCAACATGCCCCACCTCGGACAGCGCCCCTCCCGCCTCCGCGATATAGAGTCGACCATGATGCGGAACCAATACTCGGCCATGGTTCCACTCATAACGGGTAATGCCTTCCCACGCCAGGCGCGCCCGTTGCCGTCGCATTTCTTCATCAAAGGTCTCTTGGCTTTCTACGGCTGGAGCTTTCAAGATTTCCTGGTTGTGACCACTCTCCGTGTCGTACTCCCAGAGCGATAGCGCCGTCCCCTCACCCTCTGGAAAAAGGTAATACACCCGGCGGCCATCGTCAGAAAAGCTGACAGCGGTCGGAACCCGTGATCCCGGTCTCGGCGTTTGCACCACATCTTCTAATGTCAAAGCCATCGTTGTCATCCCATCCTCATTCATAAATTTTGTAGTAACTTTTTCAAGAGTGGTAGCTGCGATTTCTGTCCATAATATTTCATGGAGGTGCACATCATCGATGGCCAAAAAAAAGCCGCTCGTGGACGGGGCTCAATCCGAACTCGAAAACCTAAAAAATAAAGTTGCCCAAGAACTCGCTTCCCATTCCCAGTCATATCGCGACCGTTTTCGGGAATTAGCGCGTCAACGGACCACGTCGTCTAAAGTGGCGGACGACTCTCCAACACCGAGCCCAAATCGTTCATGACTACGCCGCGAATGCGTTGCACCTGGTCAATAGCCGCTAATACGCCTTCGATATACGCGGTACGATCATGAACGTCGTGTCTAATCGTCAGCACCTGGCCCTCAGCCCCAAAGACCACCGCCTGGTGCGCCACTAGACCGGGCAACCGCAGCGAATGCACAGGTATCGAATCCGCAGGCCGTTTCATCGCTTCTCCGAGCACGCTTGCCATCACCTTGGCGGTTCCCGATGGACGGTCCTTCTTTCTCGCATGATGCTCCTCGACCACTTCAACGGCGTGAAAATACCGCGCCGCCTCTTTGGCAAGAAGTTCAGCCACAAACGCTCCCAAAGAAAAATTGGCAATCACCGCCGCACCCACGTGCCGTTCTTCCACCAGCCGACTTAATCGTTCCCGATCGTCGGCACCAAATCCGGTGGTCCCCACCACAATGTCCCAGCCCCGCTCAACAGCTGCGATGAGGCGGGCAATCGCTGAATCCGGCTCCGTAAAGTCGACCAACACCGCATACTCCAGGTCTACTGTCCCAAGGTCGGAAGTTAATACCACATCCACCTGAGTCTCACCCCAGATGAGTCCCAATGACTCTCCCGCATGGTGACGCGATAACGCTCCCACCAGTCTATAGCGGGCATCTTTGACCAATGCTCGCCCTATCGCACCGCCGGTTTTCCCGGTCGCTCCGGCCAATACCACGGGAATAGGGTTTGTGGCCGGCATGGTTGTTCCTCCTCAGATGTTATCCAAATCGTAGTCTTTAAGAAGCTGAGACGCAATCACCCAACGCATAATCTCTGAGGTGCCTTCATAGATTTCGGTGATTTTGGCGTCACGCAATAACCGCTCTACCCCATACTCGGTCATGTAGCCGTACCCACCAAAAATCTGAATGGCGTCTTCGGCATGGCGTACCGCGTGTTCGGAGGCGAACAATTTAGCCATCGCAAAGAGAGGCCGTTGGATGGGACCTTCCTCGCGATGTCGCGCTGCCTCATAGGTCATAAGTCTTGCAGCATGTAAGTCCGTCGCCATATTGGCGAGACGCCATTGCACCCCCTCGAAGGTGCCAATACTTTTACCAAACTGTTGTCGTTCCCGGGCGTATTTCAATGATCTGACCAAGGCGGCCGCCATAATCCCCACCCCTTGGGCGGCAATCCCGATCCGTCCGCCGTCAAGGAGGTAAAGTGCCATGGAATATCCCGCACCCTCCTCACCAATGCGGTTTTCTTCAGGCACCAGCACGCCATCTAGCACCATTTCCGCAGTTCTTGAAGCATGAATGCCCATCTTTTTCAGCGGGGGCCCGAAGGTCACGCCCGGCATGTTCTTATCCACAACAAAGGCGGTAATGCCCCGTGAGCCGATTTCCGGATTCACGGTCGCGAATACCACATAGCGTTCAGCTTCACCGCCGCTGGTAATAAACATTTTACGCCCGGTCAGGCGGTATCCCGCGGATTCCTTGACGGCCCGCGTTGCAAGCGCCGCAGCATTCGATCCCGCATCAGCTTCACTCAGCGCAAAAGCGCCAATCGCCTCCCCCGCACACAACGATGGCAGCCAACGTTGTTTCTGCGCGTCAGTCCCAAAGCGCCATATCGCCTCAATGTGTAATGAATTATGTACCTCATAAATCACGGCGGTGGCGGGATCCACCTCGGCCAAAGATTCCACCACAAGCGTTTGCGCCAAGTACGACGTGCCAGCCCCTCCGTATTCGGGGTCGACAATCATGCCAAGGTAACCCTGTTGACCAAGAAGTTCCATATTGACTCGCGGGTAGATCTCATCCCGGTCAAAAGGCACCGAATTCGGCAAGATCTCATTGTGTACCAGTTGGCGAATGGCATCGCGAATCGCATTCTCGTCAGCGTTTAATAGGCTAAGTGCCATCCGACTCCCCTCCTCGTCCTAATATCCATTCCGTCAACAATGAATCAGCCACCATTGCCGCATCACGTTCACCCGAATGAACTTGTCGGGTCAGTGTTTCCCACTCTTTCGTTTCGACTGCCGCTTGGATGGACTGCATTGCCAAATCTTGGACGGCTAAGCCAATCAGATGTTCCGTCTGACGTTGTCGGATATCGGTCAGCCTGCCGGACTCTAAGAGATAGGTGCGATGTTCACCCATGGCCTCCACTAACTCTTCCATTCCTTGGCCGCCTTCCGCCACCGTCTTCACAATGGGTGGAAACCAGTCTAAATGCTGCATCCCCAACGTCAGCATCCCGCGAATCGCCCGGGCCGTGTGGTCTGCCCCGTCGCGGTCCGCCTTATTGACCACAAATATCTGCCCAATTTCTAAAATCCCCGCTTTGATCGCCTGAATATCATCACCGAGCCCGGGGGCTAACACGACCATGGTGGAATGAGCAAGTTGCATAATTTCCACTTCTGATTGTCCGGCGCCAACTGTCTCAATTAAAATCACGTCAAATCCCGCCGCGTCAAGCAAAGTCACCGCCCCGAAGGTCGCCCTCGAAAGTCCGCCCAGGTGCCCGCGACTGGCCAAACTGCGCATAAACACACCGTCATCCATCACCGAGTCTTGCATGCGGATCCGATCACCCAAGATAGCCCCACCGGTAAAAGGACTGGATGGGTCCACCGCGAGAATTCCTACGCGTTGATGGTGTGTCCTCAGCGCCAACGTCAAACTATTCACCAGCGTCGACTTGCCCACTCCCGGGGCGCCGGTGATACCAACGATATGGGCCTTTCCGGCCAGCGGGAATAATTCTCTCACCAGTTGCCTGCCACTCTCTGCGTCTCGTTCAATCAAAGTGAGTCCCCGCGCGATGGCCCGCTTTTGATGCGCTGCAACTCCCTCGGCAATTTCTCCGACCGTCTCACGCATGTTCCGCTACTCGCTCCCGAATATAATGAATAATGTCATGGGTATCCGTACCGGGTCCAAATACCTGTGATACCCCAGCTGCCAACATGGGCCCGATGTCGTCATCGGGAATAATCCCTCCGAGCAACACCAATAGATCGTCCATTCCTTGAGTCTTCACCAGGTCCATAATACGAGGGACTAAAGTGGGGTGCGCCCCGGACAGTATAGAAAGGGCGAGAACATCAACATCTTCTTGCAGTGCGGCATCGACAATTTGTTCTGGGGTTTGGTGCAACCCCGTATATACCACCTCCATCCCCGCATCCCGTAAGGCCCGCGCAATCACTTTAGCGCCTCGATCATGCCCGTCTAACCCCGGCTTTGCTACTAACACACGTATCATGATTGTTCCTCCCCTAGCATCATATGAAACCCACCATCGACGCGTCCCCAGTGGGAGACACAATTTCAAGACGCATCCATAAGAAAAGCGCAT
>NZ_JBYCKN010000030.1:0-13583 GCF_057473405.1 Sulfobacillus sp. TH-112 | reverse complement strand
TAGGATATTCCTTGAGCCCCAATAATCTTTGCACCATCAACTGTACTTGCCGCTTTTCTGCACGTCCGTATCCAGTCACTGCCTGTTTGACTTCCGTGGGAGACATCTCCACCAATCGTATCTGCGATTGCTCCAATACCAACAACACAATCCCCCGGGCCTGTCCAACTGCAAGAGCGGTTCGACTGTTCTGGCCAAAATAGAGCTTTTCGACAGCGCCCACATCGGGACACAGACGATCGCGTATGTCACACAATCCATCATACAACTGCCTTAATCGCAATGCAGGAGGGTCGTCCGGCGAGGTCAGGAGTGCTCCGTATTCCACCGCCCGCGTTGTGGATCCGATGCGCTCAATGAGACCCCAACCTAAAGTCGCGGTGCCGGGATCAATCCCCAAAACACGCATGTGAATCCCTCCATCTTATGTAATACGACACGAGACGACGAATTCCCTATTTCCGGTAATAATAAAATTTATGGCCCTTTATCGTACCATATACTGGCGATGATTCCGTCTCCTCTTTACTCCGTCACTATCCTCAGGCACACTGGTTATAACGACAAAAACGGCCCAATGAGGTGCTCTTATGGACGAGGTGATCATCGGCTTTGATATTGGCACCACCCACCTTAAATGGCAGGTGGCTTCCCTCGAGCGTGACGCTATCTACGATCAGGGCGTGAGTTCCGCCCACCGCTTGAGTTCCGGTGAACGCTCGGAACAAAATCCCGTCGCGATTGCCGATGATATAGAGGCTCTCTTGGACACTCTCACCAGGCGTTTTGCCGTCCGTCGCATTAGCTTTTCGGCCGCCATGCACTCCTTAATGGCAGTGAATGCTGCGGGATGCCCGTTAACCCCCAGTCTGACGTGGATGGACGCTCGAGCCGTTGGTGAGGCTCAGGCCCTGCGCAGTCAGCCCGAGGCGCAGTTATTGCGGCGCACAACCGGTGTACCCATCCATGCCTCATCGCCACTGGTGAAGTGGCTACATCTACGAAAAGAGCTGCCCGCCGATGCCCGTCCTATTGCTCTAAAGGACTATGTCCTTTATCGATTGACCGGTGAATGGTTGCAAGACTACTCCATTGCGTCGGCCAGTGGGTTTCTGGGACTAAACCACCAGTATTCTCTCGACGCAGTACAACTCGCTCATCTGACGCCCGACCGCCTTCCGTCACTCCATAGCATGGCCTGGGAGGTTCCTGAACGACAGGGACGGTTCACGGTACGAATCGGGGGGAATGATGCTGCCATGGCTCACCGTCATCTGCGAATTCCCCCCGATGGATCCATTGCGGTCCTCTCAATGGGAACCAGTGGTTCACTTCGCACCACATTCCCCCAGGCGTTGTATCACCCTGACCTCTTTTGCTATACCATGGGGCCAAAAGAGGGGTTTTTAGTGGGATCGGCCTTTTCCAATGTCGGCAGTCTCTTAGTCTGGCTGTCCCAAATCTTTGCAGTTCCCGTTGACCACTTGCTCAAAGACGCTTTACACACCGTGTATAGCAACGACCCCCTCCCGCTAGTGATTCCGTATCTCTATGGGGAGCGCTCCCCGTGGTGGAATGAATCTCTTGACGCCGAATGGCGACACCTCTTACCGCAGCACGGTCAGAGACACCTAGCAGCAGCCACTCTGGTATCCATCGCGGCGGGATATTGGCAAGGCCTCTTGACATTAGAGAGGGTAGGGCAACCGATGGTGGAAATTCGCGCTGGGTCAGGTCTCATTGAGTCTCCAGGAATGGCACAATTTTTTGCTGATGCCCTAACTCGGCCCATTGTGCTATTTGATGAACAAGACGCATCTCTTGTGGGCGCCTTAGACTTAGCCAAGGATCCCCTCCCATCGCCGCGGATGCCAAAATCATCGACCCGTTACAGTCCCCATGATGGGGGAGTACTGCACCAACGGGTGCGCAACACAGCCCAGATGGTGAGGGAGACCATGTCTGAGCCCTAACGGTCTAGAACACGCGAGGGGCCTTCTTGCTAGAGCCACCGTGGTTCTCACTGGAATTCGTTCCGCCGGGGGTATCGCACTAGAAAAAGCAGGCCCAAAATGCTTTGGCCTGCCGAGATTATACGTCACGTTAATCTTGGAGCAGTTCTTCCGGAAAATCAGCATTGGAATAGACCTTTTGCACATCATCATGATCCTCTAAAAGCTCTAGAAGTTCAATCAGCACTTCCGCATCATGCCCATCAATGGCTACTGTGGTCTTCGGCAAACGGACTAATTCTGCCTCATCCACTTCAATGTGGCGATCTTCAAATTGTTGTCGGACCTCGTCTAATACCTCCGGTCCGGTAAGGACATAAAATCCGTCTTCTTCCCGCGTTAAGTCGTCAGCCCCAGCTTCCACCGCCACATCCAATAGCTCCTCTTCGGATAAGTCAGTATGGCTAATGAGGAGTCGTCCTTTAGGTTCGAACATCCAGGCTACACAACCGGTTTCCCCGAGTGCTCCCCCATGACGAGAAAAGAGGTGGCGGACTTCACCGGCCGTCCGATTGCGATTATCGGTCAAAATATCAAGATAGACGGCGGTGCCAGACGGACCATAGCCTTCATAGACTACTTCCTCATAATTGACCCCCGCCTCTTGGCCCGTGGCACGACGAATTGCTCGCTCAATATTGGTAGCCGGTAAGTTGTTCGCTTTCGCCTTGTCAATTGCCATGCGCAATTTAAAGTTGGTTTCTGGGTTTCCCCCCCCGCGCTTGGCTGCTGCCATGATTTCCTTGGTCAACCGCGAAAACACGGTCCCTTTGACGGCATCGACCTTGGCCTTTTTTCGCTTAATGTTGGCCCATTTGGAATGACCAGACATTGAGCAATCCCTCCTCTAAATCGTATTCCTCATGGGCGAGTCCTATCTTCCGTCGTTCGCACCGACCGCCCTTCTTCTCCCACACTATATCATAGTGACCGCACCTCTTGAGCCCAAACCGCGCTCAAGCGAACCCATGACGCAGTCCTCCCATCATTAGCCATTGGAGGCGATTCGACGACCACAATATCCGGCGAGCTCCGCCCGAGAGTGCTCGTCCCATAATTCACTACTATGATGTACGTAGGAGACCGCCCGAGAAAACTCCCGATCGAGTTGTTTGGTGCGAGGAATAGGCACGACTTGTGGGTAATTGGCAATGAGCATGGCAAGCCGTGGACGCCGTTCCAACCCCCTTCTCCAAAAGCTCTCGGCTTCTCTCACTTTCCCCATTTGGCAGAGAATAAGTCCGGCTGAATAGTAGTCCTCAGGAATGTATTCTGCCGCCTCCAGGTATGCGCGCAAGGCATCTTCGAGTCGACCAATACGATGAAATACCTGAGCCAACGTATCTAGGGCCTCGCCACCCATTCCCGTGATATCCCAAGCGATAATCTCTTCCAGTGCCGGTTGTGCCAGCGCCCACGCATGCTGCGCGATATAGGTCAAGGCCAGATAATAGAGCGCGCGAATATAGGGGCGCACATTTTCGTCCTCCCATCCGGTATGACGCTTGGTGCGAGGCAAGTCGCGTTCAGCCTGGGCCGTGGCCATTTCACAGAGTTCCCGAGCCTGTTCTGGATCTCCAGTACGAATATAAATCGCCGCCATGCCAGTGAGTGCATCAGGATATAGCGGTTCACGCTCTAATATTTGACGAAAACATTGTTCGGCCAACATAAATTCCTCGGATAGAATAAATTCCCAGCCTTTTTGCGCATCTTCCCAATCCGACATGCTTAGTCCCCTCTAAACTCATCAAATTTCTTGATACGAAATTTACACTCTGACGCCCTATTCGATTCGAAAATAACGTCTTTTGCCAACCTTGATCCAGTCTCCTGGCGAAAGGTGCACCATATCCCCCATGCTCACTTTGTCTCCGTTGACGCTCACCGCCGCTTGTGTCAAGAGCCGCCGAGCCTCCTGTCGACTAGCAATATCGGGTAACATCGCCACCAAATCTAGCGAAGCCATGTGAGTCATATCTGGCGTATACGCGATGCGTCTCGCGTCTTCGGGCACCTCTTTATGGACAAACGTGAGATTAAACTGCTGTTCTGCTTGAGCGGCTCGCTCCTCGCCCCAGAACCGCGCAACAAGTCGCCTGCCCAACTCAGCCTTCACATTACGAGGATTTTCCTCTTGCATCCGTGTGGTAATCACGTCGGGCTGGGCTCCCAATAGCAGTTGATACCATCGCACCAAAAGAGTATCGGGGATCGACATGACCTTACCGAAAATCTCGTCCGGGGATTCGTCAATCCCGACATAATTGCCGAGGCTCTTACTCATCTTCCGTACTCCATCGGTGCCTTCCAACAGTGGCATGAAAATGCCCACTTCGGGTTCTTGCCCGTAGGCCTCCTGAATTTGTCGAGCAGTCAAAATATTGAATCGTTGGTCTGTCCCGCCGAGTTCTACGTCCGCCTTCAAGGCTACCGAGTCATAGGCCTGCATCAGCGGATACAACAGTTCATGAAGATGGATAGGAAAGTGCTCGGTAAACCGTTGATGAAAATCGTCGCGCTCGATAATACGCGCTAACGTGACATGGCTCATCAAGTGAATCAGTGCAGTTAAATCTAGTGGTGCCAGCCATTCGCTGTTATAACGAAGACTGAGACGCTCGGCGTCGAGAACTTTTTCCGCCTGAGCCACATAGGTGGCAGCAAATTCCTTCACATCTTCGGCATTGAGTTGACGACGGGTCTCCGACCGACCCGTGGGATCGCCAATGCGGCCCGTCATATCACCAATCAAAAACACAACTTGATGACCTAACTCCTGAAATTGACGTAGCTTCTCTAAGACCACCGTATGCCCTAAATGAATATCCGGCGCCGTCGGATCCACGCCAAGCTTGACAATCAGCGGGACCCCAGTACGTTCAGACCGTTCTAATTTCACGATGAGGAGCTCTCGACTCACAACATCGTCGGCCCCATTAAGCAACCATTCGACTTTAGACTGAATATCTTGCACTTCTGGCCTCCTGACCACTACTGCCGAGAGTATAGCATAGACACCATTCGACTCAAAGCGTTAATCCATCTCCTCAAAAAACGCGACCGTGACGCCATCTCCGCCCTCTCCAGGATCTCCCAAGCGGTACTTGAGTACCCGGGAATCCCCTTTCAATTGCAGTGTCACTGCCCGCCGAAGCGCTCCGGTTCCCTTACCATGGATAATCCGCACGAACGGTGCGCCCGCTAAGACGGCATCATCAAGATATTTGTCTACCACCAATAGGGCCTCTTGTTCCCGCATTCCACGAAGGTCCACCTCTAACCCTAAGTTTTCGCTCTTTTGTCGACCGATAGCGTGATATCCTCTCTCACGTCCGGTTTCGACCCGATTGGCAGGTAAATCGCTGACCCGTTCGAGTTCGCTCAGTTGTAGCTTCATGCGCAAGGATCCAATTTCCACCGTAGCACTCTGCCCCTTTAGCTCCACGATGGTTCCAATATCGGGAAATCCTGCCACACGGACGCGATCCCCCGCTTTTTCTGGAGAACTGCCGGACACGACCGACTGACGGGCCATACCTCGCGGGACCCGGGCCAACCCTCGGTATTGCTCTCGCAATTTTTCTAACGCTCGCCCGCGCTCCGCTCCTTCCTGACTACGGACCAATTCCACCGTCTGATTAAATGCCTCGGTGAGTTCATCCAACTCCCGACGCCAGACCTTTTCAGCCTTGCTACGGTCTTTCTCCAAACGTTCTTGAAGATCTTGTTCCCGACGCGCCAGTTCTCGCGCCATCTGCTCCAATTCGCCGCGCTTCCTCAACATCTCCTGCTGATCAAGACGTAGTTGCTGTTGCAGCTCGTTCATTGCCTGAATAGCATCGGCCAGGGTAATCGCTTCATGATCCATAATGGTTTCCGCACGATCGACCAAATACGACGGAAACCCTAATCGCCGAGCGATATAAAAGGCATGTGAACTTCCCGGCGAGCCTAAGACCAAGTGATACGTCGGCGCTAAGGTCTCGCGATCAAACTCCACTAAAGCATTTTGAATGCGTGGATCGTGCAACCCCAAGAGTTTCAAACGACTGTAATGGGTGCTGATAATTGCCGACGCCTTCTTTTCTACCAAATGTTGAATCATGGCTTCGGCCAGTGCCGACCCTTCTTCTGGGTCGGTGCCCGCACCAATCTCGTCAATGAGACAGAGCGTATCCTGGTCGGCCCCTTCCATCATGGGAGACAATCTGACTAAATGCCCCGAAAAAGTGGACAGGCTTTGTTCTAGGCTTTGCTCATCGCCGATGTCCGCCCACACCTGGCGATAGAGGGGGATGGTTGTCCCGGGATCGGCGGGGATCATCAGACCTGACAACGCCATCATTACCATCAGCCCAGCCGTTTTAAGAGCAACCGTTTTCCCTCCGGTATTAGGCCCGGTAATAACGATAGCGGGGCGATCCGAGGACAATTCCAGCGATATCGGCACGGGATGGCCAATGAGAGGATGGCGCGCATTGGTAAGCGTCAACCTCTGACCACCGATCTCCGGAATCACACTTTGATGGGCTAGCCCATAGCGGGTGACGGCCAGGTGGGTATCAAACCATGCCAGTTGATGGTGAATCTCTTCGAGGGTCGACGAGACCACGGCCACTTGGCCTGTTAACACCCCTAATATACGCTCAATTTCGCGCATCTCATCTTGCCGAAGCGTGGTCAATCGATTTTGTCGCTCGACCACCTTTAACGGTTCCACGAACACCGTCTGCCCACTGCCTGATTCATCATGCACAATCCCAGGCACAGAATGGCGAAACTCGTTTTTGATAGGAATGACTCGCCGGCCAAATCGCAATGTAATGATGCCTTCTTGAATATAGGAGGCCCATTCGCGGCTGTGCAAGATCCCCTCAAAGATGGTGTCGATCTCTCGTTCAACGCGCCGAATATGCCGCCGTATCTCACCCAGTTGAGGCGAGGCCTGATCGCGTACTTCTCCATCCTCACTGATAGCGTGATTGATGGCTTGGATGAGCGTGACCGGCAAAATGCTGCGCTCGAGATGCATCATGATAATCTCATACTGATGGCTATCTTCCACTTGTCTAAGGGTTTGATATACCGCCAAAGTGCGCCGCAGTAACACAAAATCTCGGATGGAGAGCACCCCATCCTTTTCTACCCTCTCTAACAGATCCTCTAAAGATTCCGCTCCCCGTGCTGTGCAAAGTCCACTATCAATCCATCGATAACATTCCTCGATGGTCTGATGTTCTTCGCGTAGCCAATCCTGATCTGGGTGCGGGGCTAGACGCCATATCCGCTGATGCCCCATGCTTGTCTCCGCTTGATCGGCTATCAATTGAAGCACCTTATTCCAGTCAAGAATCGCCAACGTGTCCGGAAGTCGCTGTGTTATCAATTTAAGGTCCCTTCTATACAAAGGAGACCATCATCTGGCCTCCCAACAGTGATTCATCGTGTCCGTCCAATTTTACCGCGACACCAATCCTCACGCCAGCCTCTTTACCTTACGATTCCACTTCATTCGCCCGGAAATCCCATCTACTCTATGACAACCAAAGACCATGAGGGGGCATTTCAGGAATTGAATGGCTCCTCACGTAAAACATCCTCTTGGCAGGTTGCGCCCGAAGAACGAACCGAAGAGCAAGGGCTACATTAGTGCCCCTGGAAAACATCGTGACGGCTTCGTCCGAACCCGAACCATCTTGTGTCAGCCTAGCATCGCCGATTGCAGCATATTCAGCGCCGCATTGCCATCGCCATTATGCCGGCCTCCACAGTTAAGTCTGTCTTGCACTACGTAAAATGGAGCCTCGAACAATCTTGACTCGTGAAACGGAGGTCTACCAGCACGACACGGCGACCGGCTTTTGCAGCTATGTAGGTCGTGTCCTGAACGAGTTGATGCTATCCCGCCTCGACAATGCCCTTCGCCAAATGGAGGTTTTTCAGGAGCTCCGTCAACCAAGGGGTTTTTCGCCGCAATTTCATAATGACAAAAATCTCTGTCCCCATTTCGATTCAATGGGTACTATGCAGAAATCCTGCACAATCGGAATGGGTTCTCGAAAAGTCGTACCACCGGCTGAGGGATGATACCATTCGCAATATACGACCAAATGGCATCATCGAAGCCGAGTGGAGGGAGGTTTTGATTCCTCACTGTACTCGGCTTGCCGGTAGTTTTCTCCGCTTAGTTACCCGTGCACCGCCGAAAATCCAGGCACTCCGTCGAAAAGATAGAGGTTTTCGGTTTTGATATTGTCAAATCCCGCCTCGGTTACCGCCATGAGTAGGTCTACCACCTGGCGGGGCTGAACGTGGTCTCCCTCTTCAGCTAGAAACCGACATCGCCAGTGGTCCGTGCAGAATGTCTCAGGCAAGCCGTCCGGCCACACCTTAACACCCCGGTTGGTAATGACCCGCAACCGGAGCGGGTCCACGAATACCTGGCTGAGCGAACGGCCCAGGTCGTCTGCACTCCCTTGGTCCCAGTCGAGGAACACATCAACCCCCACCAGACGTTTTTCCGCCTTTTGATGCTGGCTATCTTTTTTCCACAGCGACATTGGTTGCAGCGCCCGGTAAGACACCGGTTTTAACACCTCAGGCATTTGCCCCAAGCGTTGGACCACTGCCTCTGCGAACTCGCTGGTACTTGCCCGCTGCTGGCTAACCCCTTCGGTGAAGATATCGCTTGTGTGAATGCCGTCCTCTATGGTCTTCAACCATGCATTGTGCACCCGCGTAGCGATCTCGGACTGGCCAATATGGACCAGCATCATAACCGCAGCTAGCAACAAGCCCGAGGGATTGGCGCAATTTTGTCCCGCCAATGTTGGCGCCGATCCGTGGACGGCCTCAAACATGGCGAACTGGTCTCCAATATTTGCTGAGCCCGCAAGCCCCACTGATCCGGCAATCTCTGCGGCCACGTCGGACAGAATATCGCCGTATAGATTTGGCATGACCAGGACATCGAAAAGTTCTGGAGTGTTCGCCAGTTTCGCCGCTCCAATATCGACAATCCACATCTCGTTCTGGATGTCGGGATACTCGGCGGCAATCTCATCAAATACCTTATGAAAGAGCCCATCGGTGAGTTTCATAATGTTATCCTTGGCGAGACAGGTCACCTTTTTGCGGTTGTGGGTGCGTGCGTATTCGAACGCATAGCGGACAATTTTTTCCGACCCCGGACGGGTGATGAGTTTGAGACACTGATATACTTGGTCGGTTTGCCGGTGTTCGATGCCTGCATATAAGTCCTCCTCATTTTCTCGTATGATGACCACGTCCATAGTTGGGTGCCGGGTATGCACATACGGATCATAGGACACCGTCTGACGGACGTTTGCATATAATCCGAGAGCTTTTCGCATGGTCACGTTCAGGCTTTTGTACCCACCACCCTGAGGCGTCGTGATCGGCGCCTTGAGGAACACACGATTTCTTCGCAACGAATCCCATACCCCGGGTTCCATTCCAGTTTCTATTCCGCGCAGATACACTTTTTCTCCGATTTCAATCGTCTCGATCTCAATATTGGCTCCAGCAGCCTGAATGACGCGTAGTGTAGCCTCCATAATTTCTGGACCGATGCCGTCTCCATAAGCTACGGTGATGCCGGTGCGTTGTGTCATGGCCATATTCTCCCTTCGGTTTCTCCGCTATTTACTCATTCTGCTCCAGTATCCATTGCCCCCACAGGTTGGATAGATTACATAGCCAAGCCCGCTCCAAAGATAGCATGATGCGGCTTAGGGACCCTCTACGGCGAGCGGAAAAGCGTTGCTGCAGGCGGGACACTTCCATTCGCCGTTTTCTCGACAGCAGTAACAATCCGTCGCTCATCCCTCCGCTTAACCGACGTCCAAAGTCTGACGCGTCAGTACATTTTTGAGTACCAACATTTTCTTCGCCTAGCATCCACAAACCATCAGCGGCCATCGGTCTCGTCGACCAGAAATCCCTGCACGCTAATGGCTTTAGGCGTCAAGCTGTGCTTATGCCTAAGGTGCATGGATGCCAACCATCCCCACGGATCGACCCCTTGGACATAACGCAGCAGATAATGTGAGCGAGTCTTGATGTCCACACCCACTGCATTCATATCAAGTGCCGGTCCTTCGGGACCGGTGAGCCTTCCAACACCTAGTTCCCTGACACTGGGGACAAATAAATCCCCGAGGCCATCCTGGCTGATAGAGGTGATTTTGACAGACCTCTTCGGTCTCGCCGCGGTCGTGCCATTGGATCACCGTCATCTACTCATCCCTCTCCGAGCGCCCCGATTGTCCCTAATTTTAGCATACGTTTCACGACGCGGGGACTCTACCCAGACTTAACCGTTAATGTATGTACACCAATCCTCACGAGTTCTTACAAGACGTCCGACATCTGGGTCTCTTTTGGAATGATCGTCCCTCGGATTGGCCCCTCGAGGCATCTCATTACGCAAATTGAGACATTTGGCTTTCGCTTAGCCACACTCGACCTGGCGTTATGGCTAACTCGTTTTGTCATGAGTGTGGTCTTCATCACTTCCGATCCATTTCGCCGCAGGAACGGCCACCTAAGCCGGCTCCGAATCTTGTCCCAGAGGATTCCCTGATTGGCGTAGACAGTGCGGTTTCTTGGTATGTCAATCAGCGAATTCTAGCCCTTCAAGCTGATCTCGCCGCCACGCGGGGCACTCTTCGAAGGCGGATCGGATGGCATCGCAGTGAGTCACAGAATGACAAAATCGGTTAGCACCAACGCAATCCCTAACCACTCAACGCGACTCGCAGGGCTGTTCACCCGTTCCGCTCTCCGCTTTCGCGGGAACCCAAAGCCTCTGCGACAAAGGAATTCACCACCTACCGAAGATTGGTCGTCACTGCCAAGCCACCACGGGTTCACAGTTCGTTGCGGCTCACTCATGTGCCTCAGACCCACCAGATTCCACGTTACGGTAGACACCATGCCATCTTGGCTATCTCACTTGAATGGGGTAATTTGCAAGAGCAGGACTTGCACCTGCAAGCTTCTGTACATGCTAGTCGCACGGTATGCAAGGCTTTTAAAGCCGTGGCCCTGATCGGAGACGATCGGGGTCTAACGTTTGACCAATCGCCAGAAGATATCGCTGTTGCATCCAGTCGACCGCTTCCGCCGTCACGCGAACAAACGAGTCGATATTCCCCGTGATTTGTGCATGTTCTAAGGTGGTGAGATAGTCGGCTCGGGAGGTAGCCGGATAGGATGCGGGCGGATAGGCATCTCGCAACAGACAGCCATTCACCAGAAGACGCGCAACCCGCCCGTTCCCATCCACAAAGGGATGGATCGCCGCCAGTTGGATATGGGCTTCGGAGGCAAAGACTATCGGATGGACGGACGTGGACCGGTGAGCAAATTGCTGAACAAAGTGGGTCATGGCGTCCGGTACGCGAAGAGGGTTGGGTGGGACATGACGAGAACCGCGAATGAACACCGGAACCGTGCGGTAATGACCAGCGTCGTCAGGAAGTATCCCTTGCATGACCAGTTGGTGTAGATGTGCAATCACAGATTCCGTCAGAGGATCGGGACCGTGGACCCATTGTTCCAAAGCGTCCCATGCGCTCGCAATATTAGTCACTTCGAGGTGTTCTCGCAAGGTTTTTCCGCCAATGGCGATGCCGTGTTCCAAGACGACTTGGGTTTCGTGCAAGGTCAGCGTATTGCCTTCGAGGGCCGTGGTATCATGGGCGAAGCGGATAAGAAAATCATCCAACAAGCTGCGCAGTGTCGCTTGGGGCAAAGGGCGTGCCTGGGCAATGGTGTGTTGTTGCCTCGTGACGCGTTGAAGTAAGAGGTCGAGCGATTCGGTCATACCGGAACGCTCCTTTCGCTAGGACTCATGAGGAGAGTATACCGCATTTGCATCAAGAGGAGGAGGGAGAGGCTCACAGTGGTGCCTTGGGGAAATAGGCGTGATACCCCGCAAGCGCTTTGGACCGCACTGTCTCATTTATAGAGTATTTTTTACCAATGCGACGACTGGTATGCCATTGTTTTCGGGGCGTCTCGGCATTTTGGCGAAGCCAGTGCTCGATGAGAGTTCGATGGGGAGCCATTGGGGGGCTGAAGCCGAGTTCTTTCGGGCGTACTGCGGGCTCTCGGTCGTTTCGGTTCGCTGAAGATATTTGGTCACGGTCTTCCGGGAGAAATGAAACTCCCGGGCAAATGCGTCGAAGGGATCACCCTTCTCGTTCGCACAGTTGGCGGATAAACTGAATATCGGGCATCGAAATCACTCCTGTTACCTCCGCACCATGAAGTTGGCTAGCTGGCCAAATTTCATGGTACCGGATGGGATGATCGCGGTGCCCTTTTAGTTAGCCACCGCCGTACGGCTGTGGTCCCCAGTTACTCGGCCACTTGGCCGAAAGTGGCACCCTTTTCCTCGGCCATTTACAGGCCCGGTACAAACAGTGCAGAAACACCGCGCTGTCCAAGGAAGTTGTTGACAATACACCCGGAGCGATACGCCGAAGAAATCCACAAGTCGGTACGCTGAACCACCTGCAGCTGCAATGGCTTAAAATTCTCAGAACCAGCCAACATGTCAAGATCCGGTCACTGAACGCCATGCCCACTGAGAGAATGGCACTCGGATTCCGCAACAGTGGGTAGGAGGCCAGAAGCGGATTATCGATCCCCCAAGCGACCTCGTATCTTGAACCTCCCCACCCTAAAGTGGCGTGTCCGCATACCGTCAATGCTGGTTGACTGGCCAGGGACCGATGGCGCGTTTACAACGTCCGCGTGATTAACAGGCGGGTATCAAGACCTGTATAGCTAGGACTTTATCGTCACCGCGTCCTCAATGGCCTTCATCATCGCATAGGCGCCATTAGTGCGATTCGAACACACCACCACCAACACTTCCCAGGCGGGAAAGAACGCAAAGTGAAAGTTGACCCCTGGGTCGTACCCCATTAGGTAATATTTGAAAATCTCTTCATCCCGCCGATCGATCCATACACCATACCCGTAGAACCAACCTTCAGGGTCAGCTGCCACATGCGGAGTCAAAAGGCATGCGGTACTCGTCGGTGTTAAGAGCCGATGTTGCATCAGGGCATCCCACGCATTCGCGATATCCTCCACGCTTGCATACACACCACCGTCGGCGCCGCCTTTAGCAGGGACTGAATAGATATTGGTCTTCCACCGCCCATTGGGCAATTCAATGTGTCCCTGAGCCGTTTTCGATGGCAGGGCGTCCAATTCAAAGTATCCCGAGCGCGTCATGCCTGCTCGGGCCAACACATGCTCTGCCACATAGTCTTGAAATGGCTGACCCGTGACCTGTTCAAGCACTAGCCCCAAAAGAATATAGCCGGTGTTATTGTATTTGAATCGCTTCCCAGGCCCAAACTGCATAGGTCGATCTTGGAATAACGGCAAGAAGTCTTCGAGACGGCGCATACGGTACATGGGACGCTCGACCCACAATTCTTCGTAATCCTCTATCACGTCCTCGTCGAAGTAGTCAGGAACTCCAGCGGTATGCGTCAATAAATGATGAATCGTGATCGCCGGATC
>NZ_JBYCKN010000029.1:0-5801 GCF_057473405.1 Sulfobacillus sp. TH-112 | reverse complement strand
GTGCATCTATTGTACCAGTTGCGGTCTCTTGGTTACGAGAGCCTCTATCGAAAGGTCACGTCTGATATGCTAGAGCCAGAATGACTATCGTGACATGGGACTTCAGAGCCTTACACGGTCCTAGGGGTTTTTTGGTCACCGATAGAGGAAGGATCACAAGAGCAGGAGGGCGAGGATGCCAGAGGCGCTTTTCAACGATCGGAGACGTACTTGGATATTAACTGCTGTCATTGTCGTGGTGGCGGCGACATTCGGAAAGCTTACCTATTTAACAGGATGGTTCGTCGTCACCTATGCGGTGCTATTCATTGTGTGGATTTGGATTCCCACTCGGTATAAGACTCTACAAAATGCTCTCGTTTTTACAGCGCTAGGCGTTGTAGGGATTTTTATCGCGTCATTCAATCCGTCGTACCACAGTCTCGCTCCATCCTTTTTTCTTCCATACGCTGGGGTTCTAGGAGGTCGAGGGCATAAAAACCCATGGTCTTTTTTGGCGGTCCTTTGTCTTGCGGTTTTGATGGTTGTCATGGCTTCAGATACGCTTTATAACGGAATGAGCAATGGCCTCGCCATTTTCGGGATCTATTGGGCGGTCAATAGTGTCCACATTCGAAGGGAGGCGCAGCAACGCGACCGTGAACGCATGCAACAGTTAGAAGTGGCGTATAGTGAGCTGCAGGAAACCCATCGCCAACTGATGGATACCAACCAGCAGATTGTGGAGTCTCGTGCACGAGAAGCACGACTCGAAACGTTGGCGGATATTCACGACGGCGTTGGCCACCAGTTAACTTCGCTTATCGTCGGGTTGGAATCTTTGGAATTGATGCTGTCCGATGAACCTCAGAAGGCCAGAGAGGTATTACCGGACTTAGTGGAGATTGCACGTGATGCGTTGCAGGAGGTGCGGCAGGCGGTTCGAGAACGTAGCGACCGAGGAACTGACCTCGATCTGTATTCTCTCATTAATCAGGTGAGTCGTCGCGGATCGTTCGAGAGCACGGTCGACTTTGACTTGCCCGCAGAGGAATTGCCTGTCGCCATTCGCGTCATGCTCTATCATGTCATCCAAGAATCCATGACCAACATTCTACGGCATGCGCGAGCCCATCACGTAGACGTCACATTGCGTGCAAGCGCCGAGTATATCATGCTCACGGTAGCCGATGATGGCATCTTAACGACCAATGTGGAACCCGGCTTTGGGTTATCTTCGCTGCGGCAGCGAGCAGAGGCTATGGGAGGGCGTGTTGAATTTGGGGTGAATGCGCCCCATGGGCTCTCGGTGCAAGTGACACTCCCACAGCCTATCGGAAGGAATGGTAGCGCATGATCCGCATTTTCTTGGTTGATGACCAGGCCATCATTCGTGATGGACTCAGCTATATGATTGATCATCAGGCGGATATGTCGGTGGTGGGAATGGCCGGCACTGTGAAAGAGGCCGTCTTGGGGATTCAGGAGATTTTGCCGGATGTGCTCCTGCTAGACATTCGACTGCCCGATGGATCCGGACTTGACGTGGCACGCATCGCGAAGTCGCTTCAGCCCGCGCCGAAAACGCTTCTCTTGACGACCTTTGATGTCGACCTCTATGTGCTCGAGGCCTTACGTGCTGGCGCCATGGGGTATGTTTTAAAGGACTTGCCCACTAAAGAATTGCTTGAAACCATTCGTGCGGTGTATCGCGGCGAAGCGATGTATCGTACCCAAGCTGCGAGTTGGGCATTTGCTCAGATGGCGGGCTCCGCTTATGGAATTGCTCCGGATGAGGACGCCGTACTGTTGACAGAACGAGAGCAGGATGTTTTACAACGGATGAGCTATGGGGAGCGCAATGGAGATATTGCGCAGGCACTCTACCTCTCGGAAGGCACGGTCAAGACGCATGTACATAGCATCTTGCAAAAATTAAATGTGGAAGACCGCACCCAAGCGGTGGTCTGGGCGTTTCGGCACGGTCTGGTCCATTAGTGTCGGGATTCAACGTGCATAGTGGTTGGCTTGTCAGAAGCTATCAAATGAACCCCAGCGATAGGGAAACCGCTGGGGCGCTATTAGCGCTACAAATGCTATCGGCCGTTTAGCGCAGCAATGCATGGCTCTCTTAGGCCGATTGTCCCCATGTAACTTACTTCCTCGCTAGGATCGCTGACAATTGCGGATAGCGCAGATGTAAGACGACAGATCGCATGCCCCATACGACCGCGATGCCGAGTGCAATCTCCCATGTGAGAGTGGGCTGGTGCAACACCAGCGCGATCACCACTTGTAAGGCAAAGATAATGAGCCAACTCACGAGATAGCGCCAATCACCCTGCATGACCCACTGCCCGTCTTTTTCGTAAAGGCGCGTAAAGTATGCTTGCATAATGGCAAATGGGACCGAGATACCTACCGAAATGACAGTGGTCCAGATTTCAATACTGGGAACTGGGTGAGGTAAGGTGTGATACGACCAGTATAAGGCGATGAGCGGAAGAAAGTAAAAGCGCAAGCGCGAAGGCCGGCGAGGTGTGAGCTGGCGAATAATGAAGAATACGAACAATGCTAGACCTATAAGGTCGTATAACATATTGTGCATCCGGATCCCGCTCCCTTTGACGTGTTTTATCGTAGAAGCACTGGAATGGTCCCGATCCTCTTCATCGGCAACCATCTACCTTCGGCTTATAGCGTAACCGTAAGTTCACGGGAGTGCCTCTATCTTCGGGTGCAATGTTTACCAGGACGGCCTCTATCTCCAGATAGAGACAAGATGAAATATCAGCAGTGCGGGTTGGGAGACGATGTGTGACTCTCTTTGGATAGAAGAGTTAGTTAGTCGAAGATAGGGCGTGGCTTCTTTGATAAGAGGTCTCGGAAAATATATCGCTGTGCCTTAAAAAGTGGATCGGGAAGGGCGTTTAAGGGGAAAAATCCCGTGGCGAGAGATTCCTCAGATTCATTGAGGAGAGATCCCTGGTACTCTCGACAGGTAAATACAAAGAGCACATGGGCCACTTGATCGCCGTTTGCGAGAGTGGTTTCGTGCTCGGGACCGGAATAGACGGCAAAGAGACTCATGTCTTTAAGGCGTAGGCCGACCTCTTCCTGCACTTCCCGCCGTGCAGTATCATGAATGGTTTCCCCGATCTCCATAAATCCTCCGGGTATTCCCCAAGTGCGGTTATCTCGGCGTTGTTGTAACAAGAGCCTGCCGTGGGCATCGAAGATGAGCGCTGCGGCAACGACTAGAATCATCTTCTGATGTCCAACCAATTGGCGGATGTCATGAATGTAGTCGGGCAAAACGATTCCCTCCACAGGTATTTTTGGACGAGCGTAGGCCATGTTTCCCGAAGCAATAGAAGTCACACATAGAAACCCGTGCACTGCATGATGTCCGTGGTACGAAAAAGTGGTGTGAGCATTCGCTGACGGCAAGCGAAAAAATAAAGAGAGGCGGAAGGTCGTCGGCCTCCGCCTCTTTTCACTATTTCTTGCGGGGCGGACTCCCGAATGGGGGAGCATAGATAAATGCTTCACTTGCTTCGTTCAGGGCATCCATGGTTTCGGTACTGAGAGTCAAATCGACGGATTGAACATTGTCGTCAATTTGACTTTCCCGGGTGGCGCCCGCAATGACGGTGGCCACCGCCGGACGATGCATAAGCCAGGCGAGAGAGAGCGCCGTGGCGGTGGTTCCGAGCTCTTGGGCTAAGTTGACGACGAATTCGCCGAGTGCAATGCGTTCTGGATCCATCCGATCAGCAAAGCGCGGATTTTTTTCTAAGAGGGAACCTTTCGGCACTTGTCCTTTGGAGTACTTCCCTGTGAGTACCCCACCCGCTAGCGGGAAAAAGGGAATGATGCCAATGTGATGAGCTTCAGCAAAAGGAATGAGGTCGCGTTCGATAGTGCGGTCTGCGAGAGAGTAGCCAGGCTGATCCGAAACATAGCTGGCATAGCCGTGTTTTTCGCTAATCGCTAGAGACTCCATGATTTGCCACGCGGTGTAGTTGGACGAGCCGATGTAGCGAACCTTTCCCGAGGACACTAAGTCATCTAGTGCCCGGAGCGTTTCTTCCAACGGGGTCTCCGTATCGAATCGATGCATTTGATAGAGATCAATGTAGTCCGTTTTGAGGCGGCGCAGACTATTTTCTACTTCGTTCATGATATGTTGGCGCGACGCCCCTCGGTCGTTCGGCCCAGTCCCTCGCATCATCCCGACTTTCGTGGCAATAATCACATCTTGACGTCGACCTTCAAAGGCCTCGCCAATGATGGATTCGGATTTCGAATCCGTATAGATGTTAGCCGTGTCAATGAAGTTAATGCCGACATCTACGGCATGATGCAGGACTCGAATCGAGGTTTCCTTATCGGCTCGTCCACCAAAGGCATTGGTTCCCAATCCCAGCGTAGAGACCTTAAGGCCGCTTTTCCCTAACCGACGATATTGCATGTGATCGCCTCCCGAAAGATGATGAGATTCGTCATTGACATTCGCCCAATCGGCTCCACCATAGGAGAGCCCCTCATGCTAGAGACCTCAGATGTTGAGGGTGAGCGACGTCTTTATGTTATTTAGGGGCCCTTAGGGGTCCCCGACATGGTATCGCCTGTTTTCCAGCGTTCACACGGATGACAGGGGGTGATAACAAGTTGAGGGAAGCGTACGACTTTTGACGCGGAGCGTCAAATACTGGAAGGGCACGGTTGACGATACCGGAAGAATGATGATAGCGTAACCCTGATCGACCGATCGCCCGGTTAAGAAAGATTGCGGGGAGTGAGGCAGGCCCGAGGGGTCGCAGTCGATGGGAAACCTTAAATAATTTGCACTTTTGAAAATATTGGCTGTGGATCATCACTAGTCTTTTTAAGGGGGAACTGGCATGTATCCAGAACTCAAAGGGAAAATTGCCGTCGTTACCGGAGCGGGCCAAGGGATTGGGCGCGCGGAAGCCATGCGTTTGGCCGAAGAAGGGGTCAAGGTGGCAGCTATCGATCTTAATGAGTCAGCCGTACAAGAAACGGTGGCTGAGATTCACCAACAGGGGGGCGTGGCCGCCGCGTATGGGGCCAGTGTGATGATCCGCCACGATATTGAGATGGTGATGCAGGATGTCGCTCAAAAATGGGGTCCGATAGGGATACTCGTGAATAATGCCGGCATTACTCGTGACAACTTGCTCTTCAAAATGACGGATGAGGATTGGGATGCCGTGATGATGACGCATCTCAAAGGAGCATTTATTTGTACTCAAATCGCGCAACGCTATATGGTGGAGCAAAAGTGGGGAAAAATCGTCAATACATCATCCACCTCCGCGTTAGGAAATCGTGGGCAGGCGAACTATTCGACCGCAAAAGCTGGATTACAAGGGCTGACCCGGACGCTCGCGATTGAACTTGGTGCCTTCAATATTAACGTGAATGCGGTGGCCCCGGGATTTATTGATACCGAAATGACCCGTAACACGGCAGTGCGCATAGGGCTTGATCCCGAACAATTGAAGATGGCGGCCGCGAGTCGAATCCCTTTACGACGCGTCGGTGTTCCCCAAGATATTGCGAACGTGGCAACGTTTTTATGTTCAACTCAAGCGTCCTTTATTTCAGGAGAAGTAATCTATGTGCGAGGAGGTCCAACCACCTAAAGCGCGCTTTTGGGAGTATTGCTGTGATTGGTCCTGTTTTGCAAAAGGGGTTCATGTCGAAGGCATCCTCTACGGGACCATCGGAGGAGGTGGCGTGCCGTAGAGGTTAGTGTCGAAATCTCCCGGTAAGAGATTAAACACCAACAGGAT
>NZ_JBYCKN010000028.1:0-12866 GCF_057473405.1 Sulfobacillus sp. TH-112 | reverse complement strand
ATACTGTCCAACAAAATATCATTTCTGGTATTATTCTCCACAGCAATGCCCCGGCTGATACCTTAAACGACAATGTAGTCGAGGGGAATACCATATCGAATAACGGCGCTGATGGTGAAGTGGGAGATGCACAAACCACAGGCATTGTGGAAGTAGGTGCGGTTAATCCAATCAGTGGCAACAGCATCATCAATAATACGATTAGTGATCAGCAACTCGGTGTCTATGTCATTGGTGCCCTAAAGAATACCGTGTCGGGCAACACCTTTAATACCACCGACACGGTCCTTCCAGCGCTCGATCTATTGAACAGCGCTCCAATCCCTGGGAAGACCCTGACGTTCACCGCTACCAACCCGACGGGAACCACTAACCTAATGTATCAATTCTGGGCGAATTCCGGAACGGGATGGAAATTGGTACAAAACTATTCCTCAACCAGCACCTACTCCATCAAGGACGCTCCCACGGCGAGCTACCAGGTGGTGGCCTATGCGCTGACGGCATCGCAAGTAAAAGCCCAGCATTGGAATGATGCAATCTCCGCAACGACTATCGTCAATGATGGCAGTAGTGTCAGTCTAAAGTCACTGTCAAGCACTCCGTCCATGCTCCAGGCGTCCGCCACTGGGCTCACCAATCCCGTCTATCAGTATTGGTGGAAGTCACCGTCCGGCACTTGGAGCTCCAGCGGTAACTTCAGTTCAAACGGGACCTATAACTTATTCGGGTCCACGACTATCACGGCTGGTGAAGCCGGCGACTATAGCGTGATCGTCTATGCTAAAGACGCCGATGCGCCTGATACGACGCAAGATGTTGTGGCAAGTCAAACGCTGTCGCTTTCGCTGACTGCCAATGCCAACGTGACCTTAAGCAGTCGATAGGCATTTGGCGGTGCCGATTTGACTGGGAACCGTTGCATCCGCTTACCGTATGGTAGCTAACGCTCAATCGAGAACCCAATCGAGGCAGACAATGCATGTCTGCCTCGATTGCTATCATCCCTCTTCTTTTCTAATAAGAACTTCCTGCAATAAGTTGGAAATACTTTCATGGTTTACTAAATTATTCTTTAACACAGGAGGAACTCGTATGCTCCGCACTCTTGTCCTATCGGCGGCCACGCTGGTCTTCACAGGTTTTTCCGTCAGTGGTGCCGCCTTACCGTCCCATGCTCTTTATGCCAACGCGAATCACGCCATCTCTTTTACAATCGTGACCGATACCCACCATTCTTTGCCCCTTCGTGCTACCCGAGAGACGCTCTCAGAAAATTGGGCCGGACTCGTCCAGGTCGGCTCAGAGGAATCCTCCATCACCAGTTCGTGGACCACGCCCACCTCTTTTACCAGTACACCATCATCCAATAGTGCCGTGGCCGAATGGATTGGACTCGGAGGATTTCAGACTACCTCTCTCATTCAAGTGGGCACCATCACTACGCCCGACGGAGCAGGCAGCCCTGTCACGACGGTATTTTGGGAAAACCTCCCTGCCGCCGCCACCGAAGGTGTTACGATACCTGCAGGAACGACCGTGACCGCGAGCATTACTCCCACGGGGCAAGACCAATGGACTCTCACACTGACCGATGGCGGCTCAACACCCTTGGTAGACCAGGTCGTGAACCTCACCCCTGCCGAAGCTAACGCCGTAGCGACTTCCGCAGACTGGATCACGGAAGCGCCCACCGCTGGTAACCAGGTGGTACCTCTGGCCCCCATCGCATCTACGACCATGCAGGATTTGACCGCCAATGGAGATGATCTCACAGCAATGCCGACTAACAGCCTCGAAACTATTGGTCTTCAAAATGGCGCCGCGACAGCTTTGCCAACCGTGAACGCCTCCGCAGACACGTTAACTGTCTCGGTGTCCAACACTCCCACCATACCCACCGGCAATATCGGCCAGTCAGGCTATCCCTTCCCTGGGCAAGGCGGACACACCCCGTGGAATGGTGGGCATCACGGCTGGAATCGCGGCTGGTTTTAATCACTCTGGGCTCGCTACGACACCTCATCCGACCGGATCCAATGCGATCGGATGAGGCGTCTATTTATCTTCAAGGGGCGGGATCCATTCTGTGGACGGCTCAGAGGAAATAATGGGCCATTCTGGCTTGATAGATTGTTTTTGGGAAGACGCTTCGATAGCCTGTGGCGCAGCAATGACTTCGCTCAATAGTCTGCGAACCACCGCCGAGGGAGTTGTCGCTTGTTGACGCGCTAACTGTTGAATAGCGCGAATCTGCCATGAAAACAAGTAATATTCCGCTCGCTTTTGGTCCTTGGTTCGATTCGGCACCTCGTGCTGCCTCCCAATCTCGTTCTCATCCGTTCTGTTTCATTAAACACCCTTACTGAAAATAAGTACATAAAAATTTTAATAGGGTTAGGACGGATTGATAAAATGAAAGACTTTCACCACTAGGGCCCTGATTGGACTCTTGATCGAGACTGGCAAAATGCCGCTCACCTTAAGTACGGTTTGCCCCACCTTGCTATTGACCCATCGGTCGCGGCGCCCTTGGTGCGCAGCATTATACACAGGTAAGTCATTCGCCCCATACACACGATGCATCAAGACAGAGGACATGGCCACGGCAGGTGAGAGATGCGGATATTTTGATAAGAAATCTGCTTTTGCGAGATTAAATGCTTTTGAAGCTAAACGCCCATCAGGTACCGCATTCATAGCGTATTGATAGGCTCCCTTCAGCGGCAGCATTTCTGCAATGTAGTCTTCATTCGCCAGCCGAAGGGCAAAATCCCAGGCATCAAACCCTTCTTTAAGATGCTCATCATATCCACCAAGTTTGTCAAACAAGCGTCGTCGCACCGCCAGCGGACCAGGCATCACATTTCGCTGCGCCGCGGAAGGATTGAAAATATCTTCTGGGGCAAACACGCTGTCTCTTTCCCCGGTGAACTCTAACATGGGGGCAAGCGCCGTCACGTGAGGCTGTTCGGCAAAGGCCCACGATAGGCCGCGCAGTCCCATCGCACTCCAGAGGTCCCCAGCATCACAAAAGGCAATGACTTCTGCATCCGTTCCCCTTGCCGCAGCATTGCGGGCAGCGGCCAAGCCGCGCTTCGGCGTCTCAATCAATGTAATTTTGGAGCCATAGGCCCGGCGCAATGTCGATTTGATGTCAACACCCACTGAATTATCGACGCCCACGGCAATCGACATCAGCTCATCATCTTGCAAAGGTAAAAGGGCGTCCAGCGTTTTCATAATATCCGCCGTCTCTTCACTCACTGCGACGGCCACCGCCATGGAGGGACGATGGCCATGGCCTAAGCCACTCCCCGGCTTGGTCTTGCCCGTATAGGTGTCATACCCTTCCAATGGCCGCGTCGCATATTGGCGTGCCCGATTGCGTGCCTGCCTTCGAAAGGCTTGCGCATCTTCCGGATGGGTGATGGCCCATCGCATCACCTCTTCTATGGCGCCGTCCTCCAGCGGATCGATGACAATGCCCGCCCCATCTTGCAACATCTCACGCATCCCACCGTGGGTCGATCCCATGAGAAGCGCTCCTTGAGCCATCGCTTCTAAAGCCACATTAGGCCAATTTTCAAATCGGCTCGGCAGGCACACCAGAGCGGCCCTTTGGTAGTGTTCCATTAAAGAACCGCGGTCGACCCGCCCCACAAACTCGAACGCGGATCGATAGGGGGCAGAAATCATCGACTGCAGTCTGCTGCGATAGCTCTTACCACGAAGTTCTGTATCTCCCCCAATCAGACGCACGTGAAATTGGAGGCCTTCTTCAAGGAGGTGTTGCGCTGCGGCAATCAGTCGGTCTACACCTTTGCGATGTTCCAAACGACCCACATAGAGAATGACTGGACGGTCCGACCCAGATGGCGTATAAGAATCCAGTACTTGCGGCAATTCGGGCACGGGATGACGCTTGATAAGATAAGGACGGGGCATGGAGGTGCGGTAGAGATCTGCTAAATCGTCGCAAGGCACCGTGGCCACGTCAGCGTATTGAATCGCGTAGCGCTCTATCCGAAAGATGGCCTCTCGCTCCGAATGAGCGTTTTCCCCATTCAGCCCATCGACCAGTTCCAGTGACATATGACCATGGACCATGAGCGTTGTTGCAGAAAAATATCCCAAAAGGCGCTTCGCTTTAATCGCGTAGTATCCTTCGCCCTGATAATCAGGAAATTCCACCACATCAATCCGTTCGCTACCGGTCAAGTCGCGCAACGCCTCAAAGAGACTGTAACTGTAACCATGGGGATTAGTACGAAACCCATCTTGCGCAACAATAAAATGCACCCAATAGCCCAGTGGATGCCTTAGACAGTGCTCGTCCCGACGAGTCCATTCACTCGGCACTATCCCCTCCTGGGAGGGCTGTTCCGTTATTACGTGTACACGATGTCCTTGGCGGAGCAATTCCTTCGCCATACTCTCGATATATACCCCAATACCTCCGGAAGGAGTAATTCCTGGGTACTCTCGACTACATAGAACCACATTCACCTGGGAGAGCCCACCTTCGCCGCAAAATTCACCCCTTCAGTATACAATGCATTCCCCGCCTACAACCGTTCTTGACCATCTTCCAGAATTTACTCACTTTCCGGTTCTCTCACCTCTCTCTGCTCGAGAGGATGTCGACTGCCCAATACGTGGTCTACTGGGCTTTTTCGCTAGTTGCCCGAAGTCTTCCGTCGCCTCTATAATGAGAACAATGTCGAAATAGCTGGGGGCTCCTTGTGCGCATTTGGTTTCTGACCACAGAATTCCCACCCATGTTTGGTGGAGGAATTGCAACGTACACCTTTCACGCCGCTCAGATGTGGCAACGCGAAGGACACCAGGTGACCGTCTTTTTATATGATGATCGCGTCGAGAACACCATGACGAACCATCAAGACGGCATCCGGGTTGTCCGGTTTTCCATGTCCCCTGTAAAGGCCATGGATGTACTGGGCCATGTCGCACGCTTAGCATACGAGTATGCCTCGAGGGTGGCCTCATTGATAGAGGAGGACGGACAACCCGATATCATTGAGAGCCAGGATTATTTAGGCATTGCCTACTTCATATTACAACGAAAATATACCCTCGACCCGCTATTTAAGACGATACCGATAGTCATTGTGGGTCATTCGGCCAAATTTCTTCTCGACCCGCTCGATGAAGCGCCTCTCTATCAACTACCAGAATTTTGGACCGGTGAGATGGAACGGTTCTGCTACCGAGCCGCCGATCTGGTAGTGTCTCCCAGCCATGTATTTCACGCTCACCTGGAAAGAGCTTTACCCGGCCTCTCTACAGTCACGATACCGAATCCTTTTACCGCGTCCTTTAGTATGCTATCCAACACGGAAGATGAGGCCCATGACCTCCTATACATCGGACGAATTCAATATCTTAAGGGACCACATCTATTATTGGATGCCCTAGAAACTTTAGCGCGCGACGGCATTTCAGTAAAAGCCGACTTCATCGGGGGTGATACCGAATTCATTCCCAAATCCGAGAGTCTGACCAAGTTTCTGTCTCGACATCATCAAACCTTACTGAACTCGCAACAGATCACATTTCATGGCGCACTTCCTCCAGATGCCCTTCCGGATGCCCTGCGCAATCATCGTATCGTCATCCTGCCATCGCTCTTTGAGTCCTTTTCTTACGTACTGCTCGAGGCCATGCATGCCAAGCGAGTCGTCGTCGCATCGGCCACGGGCATTGCGCCAGAAATTATCCAGGACGGGTTCAATGGATATCTCTTTCCTGTTGGCGATACCGCTGGGCTGATTCGCGGGCTCCGTTTGGCGCTATCCCAGAGTGAAGACGATAGAACGGCTATGGGAGAGCGGGCACATCACAGTATCGACAGTATGTCGTATTCGGCCGTGCTAGAAACACGAATAGCCGCGTATCAGGCGCTGCGACAGGTCGGCCCAAGACGCGCATTTCCCTGGATTCGGCCCGTCCCCTCCGTACCGCCACTGGTGCCAGGACGGCGCGAACTGTCTGTCGTTATTCCCTTCTATAACATGGGATCGTATATTGACGACACGCTAAACAGCCTACAGCAGGTGACGGGAATTGATATGGAGATCATCATCGTCAATGATGGTAGTACTGATCAAGAGAGCATCACGGTCTTAGAACGCATCGCCGCCGACTCCCCGCAAGTACACATTATTCATACCCCGAATCAAGGTCTGGCGCGTGCACGAAACGTGGGTGCCACGCAGGCACAAGGAAGCTATCTTGCCTTTCTTGACGCAGATGACTGCGTCGAGAAACGATACTATGAGAAGGCCTTAGAGATCTTGCGGCATTTCACCAATGTGAGCTTTGTGGCTGCTTGGACTCAGTACTTTGGGGCTAATGACAACCTCTGGATTACTTGGAACACCGAGCCGCCTTACATTCTGTATCACAACACCGTCAATTCCAGTGCACTCATCTATCGCCGCCAAGACTTTATCCAATATGGAATCAATGACGCGTCTATGGTCTATGGCATGGAGGATTGGGAAAGTGTCATCCGCCTAGTGTCACACGGCTATCGCGGTGTGGCCATTCCCGAGCCGCTGTTCCGTTATCGAATCCGGCCCGATTCAATGTCACGAGCGTTCAATCGAGAAAACCAACTGTACCTCTATCATCGCCTAACCGAGCTAAATCGCGACTTTTATGATCTGTATGGCCGCGACATCATTCATCTCATGAACGCTAATGGGCCTCAAGCACAAGTAGACAATCCCACTTGGCAGGTTGGCTGGGTTGTTCAGAATACTGCACCCCCAGCGCTTCCCGCACCGCCGCCCTCGTGCTTTTTTCGAATTCGGCGCCGGATACGACGCCTACTTCGTGAGGGCCGATAAACAGACGATGGCGCGTGCCGAGGATGGATACGCTCCATTCCCAAACCCTTCTCGAATAGCACGACGTCACTTTATTTGCGCATCCATGGAGTATACGTCAATCCCACCAACAGATTATCCGGTGCTAAGAGACGCGTCACCACCTGACCCCATGGTTCTTGCCGGTTTGAGACTAATAGCTCATATCCCTGGTTACGCAATTCGTCCGTCGCTTGTTGCACGTCATCCACATCGAATTCGATCCATGCATGGGGTACCGGTACCTCTGAAGGCCAGATTGGCACACCAAAACATGACTCAGCTGCCTGATCCAGTGGCCAAACCGCATAATGGTTCACTCCAGAGAGCGCACCAGTGTGGAGATAGCGGCCCTCATGCTCGAAGGGAATTCCCAGTACTGACTCGTAGAAGTCGCCCACTGGCGTGTCTTCACGAGCAATCGGCCCGAACCCCGCTACAAATAGGACTCGCACTCACACCATCTCCCATTTCGCCGGTCAATATCGTCTACACGGTCTGATGATAGCATACCATGCTGTCAACCCGTCATCCGACATCGCGTCCCTCACAAAAAAAGGCCGATGCCCATAAAGGCACCGACCTATCCAATGATATTACCCAGTTCTGCTAGGAAGCACTAGACCCGGTAGAACTAGACTGGCCTTTGGCTTTGGTTCCCCACCCGCCACTCCATCCGTGAAATCCCCCGTTGGTCATCTTTCCTGGGGTTCGCGTGACAAAGCCATCAATCATCTTGCTCAAATTGGCTTCGAGGCTCGTGGCCTGAGTGGACGTGAGCTTGCCCGACGACACCAAACTATTGATTTCATTGGTAGCGTCTGTAGTAAGCGCGCTCTCCAGCGCCGTCGCCGACGATCCATTGTTGGCGGCAATGGTCGCCAGGCTCTCACCTGACTTCATGTCCGTCTGTACAGTCGTGGTCGAGATATTAAGCGCAGTAGCAACATCTGAAGTTACGTCCTTCATAAAGCTACCCAGCATTCCACCGCCACCTTGAGGCATGCTACCTGGCTTATTCGTAACGTAGGCATCAATCATCTTGCTCAAGTTGGCTTCGATGCTAGTGGCCTGAGTTGACGTAATCTTGCCGGACGACACCAAACTATTGATTTCGTTGGTAGCGTCTGTGGTAAGCGCGCTCTCGAGCGCCGTCGCCGACGATCCATTGTTAGCGGCAATGGTCGCCAAGCTGTCTCCCGCCTTCATGTCTGCCTGAAGTGTGCTGGTCGAGATGTTGAGCGCCTTGGCCACATCACTTTGTAATGTACCCATGAGAGCTCCCATGCCCCCCTTGCCGGCCTTCATACTCCCCGGCTTCATGGTCACGAAGTTATCAATCATGGTGCTTAAATGAGCTTCGATGGTGGTTGCCTGAGTGGACGTGATCTTGCCCGATGACACCGAACTCTGAATTTGCGCCTTGGCATCCGCCAATAATGTAGCCTCTAACGCCGTCGCTGACGACCCGTTATTGGCTGCAATGGTGGCAAGACTGTCTCCCGCCTTCATGTCCGCCTGGAGGGTGCTGGTCGAGATGTTGAGCGCCTTGGCAGCGTCAGCCATCAAGTTACCGCCCATCATCCCAAAACCACCTCCGCGGCCACCGCGTCCCCATTTGCCATGCGACCCAGATCCGGTTGAGGCGGCGGTTTGATTTGCTGACAGAGATACATTCCCAGTAATCTTTCCGTGATGGGATGCGCCATAAGCGCCCACGGCTCCACCACTCAAGAGAACTCCTGCTGCGACTAGAACCAATGACTTCATCATCCGCTTCCCACTCTCCTTTAACAGTTGCTATGTCCCTTGGGATTACGTCCCGCACTTAGTAAACCCTAGAAGTGTTGCCAAACTGTTACGTTAAGCTGAGAAGTTCCTAAAGCGCAAGACACCTCTCCTTCTGTGGGTATTCGCCCTCACCTCTACTGCACCTGCGCTACGCCCGGGCGCTCTAGCGTTCAAGCAGAAGAAAGTCCCCCTCTCCCTCTCGATCCTGATCTTGGTTTAACCCATGATAATAGGCGCTACGATAAAAGATGAGCGGTTCGTGAACCATTCCCTCCTCGCAATCCATGATTTCGGCAATCACCATGCTATGGTCTCCCACCGGCATCATCGCGCGCATTTCGCACACTAGGTAACCCAGGGAATCGGCGATCACCGGCAATCCGTGCGCGGATACGATCCCGCGCACCGGGTTCACCAGACGAGAAGATTTTTTCGAAAAGGTTTCCGACAACCATTGTTGGTCACCATTCAAGATGCTGATGGTAAAGGGCCTTCCTGACTCCCGGAGAATAGCACTCATACGCCCACGCGAGTTGAGCGCCACGGCTACTAATAGCGGTTCTAACGATACCGACATAAACGCATTGGCTGTCATGCCGTGGACTTCGTTCCCCACTCGGGTCAACAGCACGGTCACACCAGTGGCAAAGGCCCCGCATATCCGACGAAATTGGCGCTCTCGCTCCAGCATGATAAGCCTCCATTCTTTCGACTAATCCACCATAATCGGTCGGTCCGGTAAATATGGTTTGTGGATCGGCATGGGACAACCCGTCCAATCAAACGCTAGCATGGCCTCATCAAACCATCTCGCAGGCGGCGGAGCACCCCAAAAAGTAGCCCGCTGAGGATCATCCAAGTCCCAACGAATGGGCTTCCAGTCAGGATCAACTAACAGGTAATCACCCGTAAAAAGCTCAATCCGATTTCCATCGGGATCTCGCAGGTAGAGAAAAAACGCATTGGTCGTGCCATGTCGCCCCGGACCTCTTTCAAGATTTTCGACATAACCCATAGACGCTAATCGATCCGCCACTGACAGGATCTGATCCTTCGACGATGCAATAAAGGAGGCATGATGAAAACGCGGACCAGCACCGTTTGAAATCGCCAAATCGTGAGAAGTTTGCTTACGATGCAACCAAGCGCCCCAAATGCGATCGCGCCCATCTTCAACACTGACGGTGTACTCGCTAAGTTGAAATGCGAAGTTTTCTTGATACCACCGCATGGCTTGTTCGACTTCGGGGCTAATATAGTTCACGTGATCGAGGCGAAGAATTTCTGCCCCCCGATATTGATCATATTTCTGCAAAAGCCAAGGTGCTGTGTCCACCTCATAAAAGAACTCAATCGGAAACCCAAATGGGTCCTGGGCGCGCAGAACCCGACCCAGTCCTGTTTCGACCTGTTCTTGCAATCGACTGGACACACCAAGAAGAGTTAGTCGCGATTGGATCGCATCCAAATCTGACTCCCTCGCTACCCGAAATCCTACATGAGCGACCCCTGGGGTCTGACTTTGGGTGAGTATAAGATTATGATGCGTGCGGTCTTCCAGTCCGCGCAAGTATACGTGGTGCTCATTCCTCTCTGTCAAGGTAAATCCGACAGCATCCACATAAAACGCCGTGGCCTTCTCTAGGTTGGTCACAAAGTATTCCGCATGATGAGTGCGAATCACGTTATACAGAACCTCGGGCATCACTCACACCTCCTTTGTCATAGGATAGGCGTCCTCGTTTAAAAACTGGCGAATCCGTTGTTTCAAAGGCTCCTTATCGTAACTTTGGAAGAGAGCGCTCGCCATGCGTACCGGATCGCCAAAAAAGAAACGCTCATAAAGCACCTGACGATTACCAAATGCTGACACCGCCGTATCCCACGCGAGTCGAAAAAGCCGCGTCCGGTCGAGCGCAGTAGTGTTACGCGCCTGATAAAAGCGATCCAAGTCCATGCGCAAATCATCGTTGGCAAAGTCTTTTTCGGACGGGATGGCCATAAGACCACTAGCCGCTAATTGCTGCAAAATCTCTACCATGCGTGGATACATCTTCGGAAACAGGTTTCGCGCCACATTGAGTGGCATCCAATCTGGCGTCATGACATCCCATCGGTTCATTCTGGCTTGACTTTCGCTCGAGTAAAGAAACGCTTTCATCGTTTCTAAGGCCACGATAACTTCGGAAACTTTTTCTTGAACATGCTGAAACTCACCGATACCGATAGTCTCAACGATAAGGCTGGCCACACCGAGTACAAATTCCGACTTGGCCATATTCTTTACGATGACTTGGTGCGTCATGTGGGTGGTAGCATCCGTTGCAGCATAGAGCGCGTTCGCCCTTTCCCCATCTTCAAGTAAAAAAATTCTGTCCCACGGTACCAACACATCGTGGAATACCACCACCGCATCCATTTCTTCAAATCGTGATCCTAACGGATGATCGAAGTGCGACCGACCATAATCGAATGACTCCCGACAGATAAGCCGAAGTCCCGGAGTCGCCAGAGGCAAAGCAAACGCAAAGGCATAGGGTCGGTCTTCCTCGGTATTACGAATTACCGTCGATGGAAAGACTAAAATTTCGTCGGCCAACGGTAACGTGGCGAGCATACGCGCTCCGCGAATGACGACCCCTTCGGCGGTTTTTTCGACGACCCGCGCCGCTAGATACGGATCGGCCTGTTGCGCCGCAGAGACGCTACGATTAGCTTGCGGCAATATGAGAGTATGCGTGAGGCACAAGTCGTGTTCGCGGACGTACTCATAGTACCGCCTGACGTTCTCTGCATAGTCACCAAAGAAAGACGCAGCAGAAGCAATGGCCATAAGCTCGCTGTTTAAATAATCCGGGGCCCGTCCCATCATCCCATGAGAGTAGCGGGCCCAATGTTGCATCATTTTGCGTCGACGGCGCAAATCTTCCTGAGTATGGGGTGTCAGAAACGAGAGGCCCACTAAGTCCCCTGTAGACGGAGACGAATAGGTCATCTCCGTGCCTAACCCTGTCTCATGCTGCATATCATATAAGTGGGCCAGTGACCTAGCCACCCCATGGAATGCTGGATGTTCCGTAATCGCCCCTACAACCTTTTCGCCATTAATCCACAAGTCTCGATTGGCCCGGTCGAGTTCTCGGAGATAATCACTGCCCTGCCGAATACCCATATTCTTTCCTCCTTTATCACCTGTGTCCATCGAACTGTCAGGGCTGTCGCTCTTTTAACTCTCCATCGTATCCTTCCTCTCGCACCGGATTAATCAGCGTACCAAGGCCTTCGACACGGCAGGCGATGACATCGCCAGGAAACACAGGAGATATGCCTTCGGGCGTACCTGTCAGAATGACATCTCCGTTATCTAAGGTCATAAAGCTTGATAGATACGCAATGATCTCCGGAATAGCGTATGTCAAATGGGCAGTGTTGCCCTCCTGCCGACGATCTCCATTAACCTCGGTGGTAAGGTGTAAATGGTTGGGGTCCGGAATCTCATCGGCACTGACTAAAAACGGTCCTAACGGACAAAAGCTATCCACGCCTTTCGCACGCACAGGAGGCCGAAAGGTATTGCGAATAAAATCACGGCACGTAAAGTCATTGGCAACGGTATACCCCGCCACATAATCTAGGGCATTAACCGCCGACACCCGATGACACCGTCGGCCCATCACCACGGCTACTTCCGTTTCATAATGACAGTAGGTCACTCCCCGAGGATAGCGAATCGCCGCCTGGTGCCCAATTACTGTCGAGGTAGGCTTAAAAAACAAGGCTGGCTCAGGCGGCTCGTCCAGTCCTAATTCTGTGGCGTGGCTTCCGTAATTCAACGCGAGCCCGATAATATTTCTAGGCACCACGGGTGCCAACCAGTGCCATTGGTCACTCTCTATCAATTCCCCATCCGGCGCAATCAATCGATTATGATCCCACAGGACCTCCTCGACCCGGCTATTTCGCCAAATCCGTCCAGTCTTCATCAGTCCCCTACCTCCGACAGCACCCCATATCTAGCAAGAAGGTTCCTCATAGCGTGGAAGTGAGCTTCGGAAATCGGAGCCAGGGGTAACCGTAAGTGCGGGCGCATCTTTCCCATGAGACCTAGAGCTGCTTTCAATGGACCGGGAGTGGTCTCCCACAACAGCTCCTCGTTCCGGGGATAAAGGTAGGAGTGCCATT
>NZ_JBYCKN010000027.1:0-5531 GCF_057473405.1 Sulfobacillus sp. TH-112 | reverse complement strand
TCCGTGTTGGGTTTTTTCCCAATGAGAAGGCCTTCGCGCCAGTTGCAGTAAGGCTTTCCATGACGCGAGCGACATCATTGCCCAGTACATGGGGGTCAAAAGAGTGGAAGGAATAAGGTGCCAGAGCCCGCGTTTGGCCGCGCCAACGGCGTTTAAATAAGTGAAGGCGAAGTTCCCCACTATGAGGTTCAGCATGCCCAAATAATAAATGCCGGGCGGGAATAAGTGAGGGATGAGGCTCCATTGGGTCATGAACCAGAGAGATGTCAGAAGCCAGTAGACGGGGTTAAGTAAGAACATTAGTGGGGTTCCCAAGATGGCAAGCTGAAATCCCCAAAAACCGCGACGACCTAAGTGGCGATGTAATTGCACCGGGTGGAGCATATGGACTAACCAGGTTTGCAGGTAGCCTTTGATCCACCGAGAACGCTGGCGGATCCAATTGACGAAATCTGAGTTGGCTTCTTCGAGGGTCACCGATTCTATCACGGCCGTGCGATAGCCGGCCTTATAGAGTCGCATGCCCAGATCCGCGTCCTCAGTGACGTTAAAGGGATCCCACGCACCGAGTTCCCGCAATACTTGAGTGCGGAAATGGTTGGAGGTACCCCCGAGGGGAATAGGAAGCTTGGCAGCGTAGAGAGCGGGGAGAAGTAAGTCAAACCAGGCGCTATATTCGGCCGTAAACCACTGCGTCAGAAGATTTTGCGATGCGTTGAAATACGAGAGTTTGGCTTGGACGCAAGCGAGGTGTTGATCCCCCTCTTGAAAGGCCAGGAGTGCTTTTTTTAACTGTAATGGTTCAGGCAAATCTTCGGCATCAAAAATGGTGATAAATTCGCCGCGAGCTCTCTGCAAACCGAAGTTACAAGCCTTCGGTTTGGTGCGTGGTTCGGCGACTGGCACTATCACAATGTCAATGTAACTGGGTAGGTTGGCACCTCGCGCAGCGTTGATGGTGTCCGTGTCATCCGCCTCAAGGAGAAGCTTTACGTCAAGACGATTTTTCGGATAGTCTAACTGCTCTAAAGCCGCCGTTAAATAGGGCAACACCGCTGCTTCATCGCGAGCAGGTATTAAAATTGTATACCATGGTAAGGTGGTGTCATCCATGGCGGCCAGGTTGTCCTCACTGATTTTTAAGTCGGTGTCCGCTTGAGTGCCTTTGTTAATAATCCAGAGGCGGTGACCGACAAGGATACCATACATGATGACGAGGAGGCTACTTAGCACTGTCAGCGTAACTTCCGCGTGCCAAACCATCAAGCCCAGCACAATAGCGCTAATCGCTGCGATCACCAACTTTTGGCGACGTGTGACCGTTCGGGTGGCCGAATCCTCAGGTCTGATGGTGGCCAATTCCGTTTGACTTAACGATAAATCTTGATGACCAAAGAATTCGGCCAGCCGACGTTCGATATCACGACGCCCGGTAATAACAGCGGTCACCCTCTTTGGGGTACGATCACTCAGTAATGCGCGTCCTTGGCCGTCGAAAGGGTCGACCAATGCGACCGAGAGTTGCTGCTCGTCTTGTTGAAGCGGGACCATACCATATCGTCGCCATTCAGTCTCTGTGAGGAGATTCCAGCCGGAGTCTTCTTCGCTGGTTAGAACCTGAGCGGAGGGCTTCTCTCTCACGGGATCGGATGAGGCGATGGAATCCTGCAATAGGTTGGCGGTGTGAATCCCAGTCTGGGCACTTAAAATTTCGGCAACATCCCAGCTGGTCAGGGTATTGAGGGACAGGCAGACTTCCCCCAAGGGACCACCTTGTTGCTGTTGGATCTGAAGAGCGTCGTTCAATTCGGAGGGAGTCAATCGCTTTTGTTCTATGGCAATTTCTCCAAAGGAGGGATGGTACTCCTCTGGCGTGCCATAAATGTGCCATTGAGCCAAGATGAGGTCGACCTGAACCGCCCGAAAGAACTTAATCGGGGAAAGGGCCGTGAGGCTCTTCCAAGCTTCTTTGGACAGTGGTTTCGCAATGGCGACCCAAAGCTGACCACCTTGCCAGCGAAAGGGTAGAACGCCGAATTGACGTGCGAATTGTGGGGAAATCATATAGGCGGCAGAGAGGTCAATGCCGTCAGCCAAAGGATGGCTCGGCACATCGCTAATTAGGCGAATTGGCTCAAGCTCATAGACTTCCGTGAATTCTTGCATGTTCATTACTTTTCTCCTTAATTAACAGATAGATCGACAACGTAATTCGAGATTTAGCATACGCGTCCTCACGGTTTACGTCCGTGTCATTGAGAGTCTCAACGTGTGTCTCAATCATCCCGCAAGGCTGTCTCTATGCGGAGGTATGGTCCTTTAAACCGTCGGTGAACAGGTCTTTGGCCATCGTCACGAGAGTGGCGCGGGTCACTTGTAATGGTGAAGACCAATGCCCACTGGACGGCGGCGCGACCATAGCTTGAACGGGGGACAAGGGTAATAGGGCGTTAGTCGATGCACGTAACGGCAATTGTGGGCGCGATTGCGGAAAGGTGGCAATGGACCATCGGATATATTCAATGTGTCCGTGCAGAGAGATGGCATCGTTCCACTCGACATCCACATAGGTCGAGGAGGGCCCTCCGACATGATTGGGGGGAAGTGTGACCGCATAGGCGGTGGCTATCACCCCCGGGACTAACTGAAAGGAGCGGGTGGCGGATAAGACATCGCCATGATATAAGAGGCAGGCGTGAAATCCGTAAGTGGCTAAAGCGGTAGCATTGGGGGTACTCCACATTTCGACCATGGCCTCTCCTAAGCCGGATTGTTCAGTATACATGTCGGCTTGGGTCGCCGATCCTAATCCGAGAATGGACGATTCGTTAGCGTAGTAGAGGGGACTCTTTTGGAATGAGGCGAGGGTGGGTAGGAACGTATGCACGTTATAAGATGCGACCGGAGAGGGGTTGCCAAAAGATCCTTTGGGAAGAGAAAAGAGTGGCCACAATAGTCCCGCTACCATCCCTGACATGACGACGGACATGATGATTCTGCCCCAACCGGGAGTTCTCTGCATGCTGTGGCTCGCTAGTGGGGGGACTTCGAGACTCAGTGGGTGAAAGAGAGCGAGGACGACGATGACTAAAAAGGCAAACAACAGGAATCCCAGGACGGGATGGATATAGGTAAAGGTAAAACGGGGGCCAATGATGTGCACCGCGAAGACAATGATGGCCAGGCGCACCCAATTGAGAACCAAGGCACCCACCAGTGTCAATGCACTGAGAAAGAACTTACTGCGCCATGGGCCCTGAAACACAACCCAGACGACGGGAATGATGATGGCGGCTCCGAGGAGACTGTCGGCACCGCTACAGGCTTCGGCAACCACTACTAAAAACGGTTTCCCGTGATGAAGAACGGCAAAGGTTCCTGTGGCCGCTGCGGGTGTGAGCCAGACCACATGACGAGCGAGAGTGGTAAGGATGCCAATCGACCACTGCACCAAGACGGATTGGGTGGCATTGGCCAATCCCTCAAAAATGGGAGGCCATACCAAAAACAGATAGACTAATGGCCACAACAGGCGACGGGTATAAGGGAGACCCCATAGAAGCCACGTCATAGCAAGAATCCAAAATGGCCAAAGTAAGAGCCCCGCGTGTTCGTGGACAAAAAAGGCCGGCCACCGCTCCGGGGCAATCACCAGGGCGAGTCCGGTGACGGTGGCCAAGATGCCTCCCAAAATGATATTGAGCTCACTATCATCAAGGGACGGGTTAATGGGAGCGGAGATCATCTTCCAGATTGCCCATCCTAGGGCAATAATCGGGATCCAGACAAGGTCGGCAATGGGTGTGTCGGCCAAAAGGTTATTCCATAACGGGCTAGCGTACACAAGCAAGGGAACAACGGTGACGACGATCCAAAGAGTCCAAAGCCCCCAGTGGGGCCGTGGACGAGAAAGTGCAGTTGAGGGTGTCATGCAATCCACCTTTCCTAAGGCGAGTGTCGGTAGTGATGAGCTTATGGTAGAGAGTCGTCGGCGCTCTTGCAGTCGCACTGTCCGTCTCAAGGGCTATCTCAAAGCAGTACGACTCCGGTGAACTGGCATCGCGGTTAGGGGATAAGCGATGGTTGGCAGGCCGCTTGGCACTATGTACCAGAGATGTCGGACTAACGACGGTTGACATGGGAATTCATCAAGGTCGTTTAGGGGAGTGGACTTTCAGTGAACGCGCGCCCTACGCTTGGCTAACACGGGAGATGATGGCACCAGTGGGTTGTTAATACTTAAAGAAATCAGCCTCCTCGCGCCATTCGACGCGGGGAGGCTTCATTATAGGTCACATCTTAAGCATGGAGACGACGATACCACAGAGCCCCAAGACCGATGCCTAGTGCGGCCAAAGGCAACCCGGCGGCAAAGGGTACCTCAGGCATTTGGCCGGTAGGCAATGATCCGAATAGGGCTAACATCTCAAACGTTTCCGGTGAGGTACTCGTGGCGTGGTATTGGTTTGCGGGAATGAAGATCGTCGCGCTACCGCCTTCGGGAGAAGCTGTGCCGACGATGTAGGTTTCGGGGACACTATTGTTGATAGTGGTGCCCGCGTCGCCAATCAAAAGGACCGATTGATTAGCTTCTATTCCCGACCAAGTCCACACCGCTTGGTAGTCACCCTGATTGGGACCTGAGTTTACGTATGAAATGGTTAAGGTCCCTTCTTGTTGTGCGGTAAGTGTCGAACTAGGATCGGTATTACCGGGTAAAAGATCGGCATGCGATCCATGGGTTGCATAGTAAGTGGCACCGTTTTCGTTTATCGTCACGTACCCGGCGGCACTGTTATTGGTGATGGTCGGTGCCGTAGCCGCAAATGCGGCACTCCCCATCATGCCGAGCGCCATGACCGAGGCGCCAGTACCGATAAGCCATTTATTAACCATAAGAACCTCCTTAGGATTGAATCCTTTCTCTGACAACCGTGAAGAATCTGCGGTGACATTCAACTGCGGCATTCACAAAAAGACGACTTGCACACCATATCATGGACCTATTGGCGCTTCGGGGCAGTGTCAATCCTCATCTCACTAAGGGTTCGCTCTAGTCTTAATTTCTTGGTGTTTCTACACGGGATAAGCAAAAGCGTCTAAAGATCCTATAAAAACCAACCACCAAAGCTCAACCGGGACACGCCTTCGGATACGGCATGGGAGTATATTGTGGTGCCCAGATCCGGATCATTCACGGCACTAGTGGGCGACTTTGGGGGCTATAGAAGAAGTACGGGCTACGACTGTGGAGCAGTGATGAAAAGGGATGGGAATCGAGACAAGACCGGTTGAATACTGAGACCTAGGGCAAGACTGCGATGCGCTCTTTCACGCCATACACTGACCTCGGATTCATCGCTCTAGGTGCCGTTGTGGATGAGTACGGCGTCCATTGAGGTTTCCAGAAAGGGGTTTTAACCGTTTCATAAAGCTTTACCTATAGTTATCCATGGTTGTATAATTTAGGTATGAACCGGACACTTGTGGGCATTCGTGAAGCAGCCGAATTTTTAGGCGTGACTCCCTCG
>NZ_JBYCKN010000026.1:0-19850 GCF_057473405.1 Sulfobacillus sp. TH-112 | reverse complement strand
TAAACAGATGCGGAAAGTTCTCGAGGGCTTGGCGCTTCCAGCGATGAAGTTGGCCGGGGTGAATTTGATGCTCGGCGGCGATTTGAGTCACCGTTTTTTCTTCCTTGAGCATCTCCAGTACCACTTGGGCCTTGAACGTGGCGGTATGATGTTTTTGCTTCGGCATGACGTGTCCAGTGTAACACTTGAGCCCCCCTAAAATTTGTCTAGATTCTGGGGACCACTATACTTCTTATATCCTCACTTCCTAAAATGACGTCGACTATCTGTACGGGGGGAAATAACCGGTTCGCGTTTCGTTCACACCGTATGACGGATTGCATCATCTTCGCTACGGAGAACGTATAGAGGTTTCCTCTGGGTGCATCTCAGTACTATGTCATGGCATCCTTTCTTGGCAACGCCCGCGCGCGGTGCGACACTCATAGTCCCGGAATTTTCTGAATCGCCCTCTTTTGGTGATCTCGGCGCTGCGAATCTTCGTATTGACAGTTAAAGCGCACAGTTTATCAGTCTCCATTGACGAAGGGAGAGATGTCACATGAGCCACTTTTCCATCACTCCAGGTTTTCGCAAGATTCTTCCTGCCATAGCGGTGGCGATTATCGCCGCGGGTTGCGGATCCTCTTCCAGCAGTGCGGCGTCGAGCACTGCCACCCCAACCTTGCACCTATCACACGCCAGTCTGGTGAAGACAGGCCTAGTGAATGTGAAGGGAAAGCAGGAACGCGTTCTGATGAATTCTAAGGGCTACACGCTGTACTACTTCACCAAGGATACCCCGAAGGTGTCCCATTGCACGGGCGGCTGTTCGGCGTTGTGGCCTCCCTTGGTGGCCCAGTCAACCCGGATTCCAGAACCAGCTGGACTCACGGGACAACTCACGGTGGTCAAAGATGCCCATGGGCGCCAAGTCTCATATAACGGGCATCTACTGTACACCTATCGAGGGGACACCAAACCGGGGGAGACGTCGGGTCAAGGGTTCCTCAAAGAGTGGTGGGTGGCCACGCCGAATCTGAAGGCACCTAGTACAGCCTCTGGTGGAGGCAGTGGATGGTAGAGGGCGCGGAACAACACCTGTCCGTTCGCTCTCGAACCCTATTGATAGTGCTGCGCGTGGCGATGCCCCTTATCGCGGTGGGGACGGGATTCTTGCCGTGGCTCTATGCGGTGGCTCCAAGTGGAGGAAGCCACTCAGCAGTACTGAAAACGTATTCCCTGTACAGCTTGAGCCCTCTCTCGTGGGTGTGGCTCGTGGCTTCCTTGCTGTTGGCGGCTACCGCTCTCTTTGGAGAACGCCTGTCAATGGCTCGAGCGCGAGACAGAATATCGTTAGCGTATGCCGCCGTTTCTTTAGGGACAGCCCTCTCGGCCATCGTCTTTGTTCACGTAGCGGGTATGGTGTCGTCCGTTCTCAGTGCGCCGAACCCGGTGGCACTTGGCTATGGCGTCTTTATATTTCTTGTTGCGGCATTGATGTGGACAATAGCTGCGGCTTTCACCGCCGGATAATGGGCAGCTCGTTTGGGATATGCTTTAGCATTCCCCTTCTCGAGGTGCCCCACCGGGGGTGTAATGCCAGTCATTTTGTGCGTTGCCACTTTAGTCCTTCCTAAAATTTTTTTTGCGCTGCTCTACTATACCCATAGTCTTTCAAACTGACTTCAAAACTGAATGATTTGCGGAAGGTACTGTCGCCAAGCCCTAGAAATGATTGATTGACACGGCGACTCCGGGTAATTATTATTTTCACCAGTTGGTTAATAAGGGAGGATATGTAATGGATTCCTTGATGGAGCGCATAGTGGGCTGGGTTGCTGGACGGCGGATGCGATGGATCACATTGGCGATTTGGGTGGCTCTCTCAGTCGTTGCGGCAGTAGCGTTCCCTTCGCTAAGCGCCGTCGAGGCGCAAAATCCAGCGTCATTGCCCTCCACGGCCTCCTCGGTCGTGGCAGGTCACATTGAAAGTCACGCGTTTCACACTGCCTCTGGCATTCCTGGTCTCTTGGTGTTCTATCAGCGTGGGGGATTGACTAATCTCAGTCTACGGCGCATCGCGGTGAGTTTACACGCGCTGGAGACGCACCCCTTGCCGTTGCAAAAAGGCGCGATCCCGTTTGCTAACCAGTCGACATCGGCTTTACGGTCACTGGCAAAGGCTCAGCACAGCACCTTGGTGATTCCCATCACCTTTACCAATTCCAGCAACAGTAAGATCCTGGCTCAGATCACCCACGATTTGGGAAGTACGCTGCATCATGCCAGTGGTACTAACCTTTTGACGGTACCGACCACATCGGGTCACTTAAGTGCTCGCCTCACCGGACCTGAGGGAATTGCTATCGATACGGCGGGTCTCTTCAGTAATGCCGATGTCATTTTGTTGGCGGGGACCACAATGTTGATTCTTGTGTTGCTCCTCCTGATTTACCGTTCTCCGATTTTGCCCTGGATTCCGCTGGCCAGTGTAGGATTGAGTTACTTGGTAACTTCGGCCATTTTGGCCATGATGGTGAAGGCACATTGGATTGTGGTGGATGCGGAAACGGTGTCGATTATGATTGTATTGATGTTTGGTGTAGGCACCGACTATACCTTATTTGTGGTGTCGCGATATCGTAACGCCCTCTGGCAGGAGTCGAGTCCCCTTCGGGCATTGAGCGGCGCGTACCAGAAAGTGGCTACGGCTGTGGCCATGAGTGCCGGCACGGTGATTCTGGCACTATTGACCTTGCTGGTATCGATATATGGGCCCGATCACCAGTTTGCCATCCCATTTGCGGTTGGTGTTGGGGTGACGGCCGTGGCCTCGCTGACGCTAGTCCCAGCCTTACTGAGTCTTCTCGGACGGCCAGCGTTTTGGCCGTATACCCCCCGCGTGGGACGATCACAGCCGCGCAGTCGAGGAATTATGGCCTCTTGGGTGACCCATCGCCCCTGGCGTGTGGTGGTCGTGGTGACGGCCATCTTGGCGGCACTGGCGTTCAATAGCTTGCACATTCATGCTACCGCCAATTTGTTGAGCGAGCTTCCTGCCAGCGCGTCCTCCGTAGAAGGCTATCAATTGGTGGCGCATGCCGATGGGGCCGGGTCTTTAAGTCCGGTATCGGTGATTGTACAAGGGCCCGGGGCGACCCGCAACATTCGTCGAGATTTGCTTCGCGTGCATACCGTTTACTCCGTCAGTGCTCCCCAAAAGGGTCACTACGACGGACATACGGTTTCGCTCTATTCGGTAAGTTTGCGACAAAACCCTCTCTCCAACGCGGCAATGGGGGACTTGGCGGGAGTCCGCCAAGCGGCAAAGAACGCTGCGGGTCCGGGCACGGCAATCTATCTGGGAGGGTCGACCGCACAAAACGCCAACAGCACAGCTGCCGTGGCGCACGATACCCGTTGGGTGATTCCTCTGGTGCTGACGATTATCTTCGTTCTGCTGATAGCGTATCTGCGCTCGATTGTGGCGGCGCTATATCTGATTGCCACCGTCATACTCTCCTTTTTTGCAGCACTTGGAGCGGGTTGGTTACTCTTGCACAACCTCATGGGAATTTCCGGATGGGCCGATGGGGTTACTTTATATGCATTTGTATTCTTAGTGGCGCTCGGTGAGGACTATAACATCTTCATGCTCTCGGCAATCTGGGCAGAGCGTAGACATTATTCGATGCGTGAGGCCATTCGCCGAGGGATTCGGAACTCGGGGCCGGTGATTAGTGCTGCGGGCCTCATTCTGGCAGGAACCTTTGCGGTCTTAACGGGGCTACCTTTGCGTATCTTGCTGGAATTTGGCTCGGTGGCAGCAATTGGTGTACTACTGGATACCTTCTTGGTGCGCTCGATGTTGGTGCCAGCCATCACGGCACTACTTCAGGATGGTGCGATGTGGCCGAGTCGGCCGCCTGAGGCCGTGGGAAACGATGAGCTGCCCGAAGGTTATTCTCTATAGGTCAACTGCATAACGACGGTGTCAAAATCTGCTCTACCGGGTTGGGGATGTTCCATTGGTATTTGGGCTTTCGGTCATTATTCACCGCGTATTTCAGCATTTGTAAGATAGTGGTGGCTTTAAGGGAGCCCGAGTGTCGACCGGGACTTTCCTTAAAGCCGTCTTCGTTCCGCTTGAGTTATTGCACGTTACGCTGAGTGTAGAGCGCAAGAGTGTGGAGACGACTTTTATGGCGGATAAATGGTGACGGCGACTTGTGCCGAATTTTTTTGAATTCGATGGGTTCCTTTAACCTCTCAGGGGAGGGCAGGCTTGGTGGTTCTCGGCATAGGGTGAAAAGAATGATACACCACCTCGACGGGGCCAGATACTTTTCAGTTCAAGGGCAATCCCTCTTTTTGACAACAGTGCCCTTTAATACACTACGGGTGTTTACTGGAACTGATGTACCTAAGGGGTTCTGTCGAAATGGCTTCAATACCATATAGATTAGTCACCTGTGGACGAGCCATCATTCTTTACCGGAGCGACCATTGATGAGGCGCCGTATAGGAATTCTCAGTGCTGCCACCTTACTGGCCGCAGTGTTCTATTTTTTTGTACTCTCTCCCGTCTATCATCTTTATCGAGCATGGCATGTGATGCATCCTATGGTGGCTGAGGTGAAAGTGGACTTAAGGGCTCAGCATGATCGGAGCCTTGTGTTGCTTTTGCCACAACTGTTGCCTGCACTGAAAAACGCTGATATGGCTCTTGGCCGACTTCACTATCTCGCCTGGGGGCCTTACGTAAGGAATACGTATGCGAGTGCCGACTCCATGATAAACACTCTATATTTGGCCGTCCAAGGGGCGGATCACTCGCAAATTTTGCGCGTTGTGGGAGATTCGAAATCAGGGTCCACTCATGCTGCAGTGGACAGCGTGATGGCGCATTGGCCAATGCTCGCAGGGAGTCTTCAATCCTCTGTGTCCTCGTGGCAAAAAGCCGCCGCTGATGCGACGACAATTTTACCCGATGCGCTGCCCCAGTCGATGAGGGGACCTGCGATCCAGCTTCATCATTGGGGTGTAATCGGGAGGCCGATGCTTAACACTATCGCGACCATTGTCGATCATCCCACACGGTGGGGACGATTGTTAGGCGTCAGCAAACCTGCGCACTACCTCATTCTGTTCCAGAATAGCGGTGAATTGCGGGCATCCGGAGGGCTCATTACCGCCTACGGCATGCTGACGGTTAAAGACGGGCATATCGGGGCGGTAAGTCCTATTAACACCGCGCGATTGGCCATGCGGTCGACGATTCCAGCGCCATTTCCATTCCGACACTATTTCGGCCAACGGTTCTTAAGTTTTGAAAATGCCAGCGACAACCCGGATGTTCCGCAAGTGGCGAGAACTGTTGAGGACATTTTGAAGATGAATCACCAGTTGGGGCCGATTCAGGGCATTGTTTTTGTAAATACCGGTCTCGTGGACACGCTGCTTCAAGTATTCGGGCCGCTTACCGTCCCAAAGCTCTACACGGGAGGACGGCGAATCATTCTCTCGGCCGATAACGCTAACGTAAAAATGGAATATATTGCTGAGGAATCGGGTCTCTCTCACTCTATTCGCAAACAGTTTATTGGAGCGGTTATGGCGGAACTAGTCCGTCGGGCCATGAATGCACGCGGGGCGAATGAGATTACCCTCCTACATACTATGGGGGCGGCTTTACACCATAAAGAGCTATTGCTTTATGTCAACGACAGGTCGGCCGAGGCAAAATTACGGCAATGGGGTTGGGCCGGGGCTATTTCTCGCCGTGTTTCGGGCGATTACTTGGAAGTGGTCGACGAAAATCTGGGCGGTCATAAAGATAATTATTTCTTACAGCAACAGGTGAGCACCTCACTCGCCGCGACACACGGAAAAACCCTGGTGACGACAGCCATTACGTGGACGATGCCGGTGGTCGCTGATGGATGGCTGACGGTCGGCTATCCGGGTTGGGTGGAAATTTATGTGCCGCACGGCTCTACCCTGATTTCGATGACGGGGGCGGGTACGCATGATGACCGGACCGTAGAGGATATAAGGGTCAACAAGACCATTTTTGAGGGCACATTCTATATCAGTAATAAGAGGACGGAAAAGAGCCCACCAGTCGTAAAAACGATGGTGGTGCGCTATTGGTTGCCGAAGGGGCTCGATCCCCACCAGTTGCTGGTGCAACTACAACCGGGGGTTCCATCGGAACGACTGGTGGTTCGGGAGAATGGTATGACCGTGGCCAACGTAGTGGAACGTTCTGACCTCGACTTCCACTGGTAACGTGATCGTGAACTCGAGGCACAAGCATCACAATGTGTCAGGGTGGCCAGAGGGTTGACCTACATTAGGAGAGTATCGGTAAATGGTCATAACAGGGGTTCCGAGGTTAGTGTGCCCCACATTTAAGGGACAAGATCGGTGATGTTAAGCCACGGGAAGAAGTGCGCCATGGTCACAAGAAATTGCTTTGTATCCCTAAATAGTTCGGCGTGTAGACCCAAGGATTGCGCTTTCAGCACAATGGACTCACTATCATCCCAGAGCAGGCCTTCTGCAGGTGACATGTCCAACGAGGCCCATATCGACTCAAAGAAGTGGGGCGTGGGTTTGATAGCCCCTACCGTGCAGGAAGCAAAGACTCCATCCACATGGGCGTTCAGTCCCATCGCCTGAAGGAGATACTGGGTGCGAGCCGCTTCCTGATTGGTTGCTAGATACACTGCCACGTTCCCGGCTCGCAATCGGTCCATGATGGTCAGAACGGCCTCGTTAAGCTGATGTTCGCAGCGAAACCACTCGTCCATAAAGTCCTCCTCGCGACCCGGCCACTGCCACCGTCGCAGGTAAGGTCCTAAGACGAGACGCAGATCAGCCTTTCCAACCAGACACTCTTGGAACGGTCCTAGAAAAAATGGTGCAGTGGCGACTTCGGTCAGGTGGTATTTCTCTTTCAAGAGGCGAGCAAAACGCATCCCCGGCCCCGGCACGACCACCCCATCAACATCCATTAAGACGTATTGTATCGCGACTGATAGCGCCTCCTTCACGATGAGCCCAGAGATTCGGCATATGTCCCTCATTTTAGCGTAGAGACGTCTCCCTAGGGAACCCACACTTAGCGGATTGCGGCCAGGGGTGGCGGTGTACGACGGTAGTTCACTGCTGGGGGCACTGTCAACCAAGAGCATTTTCCGCCTTTCCCTGGTTTCGGTCAGTCACCGCCTCGCCCTTTTCAACGCCAGAGAAATATCGCCCTCGCCCGATCACGGTATGAGGTGAAATCTCACCCTCATGGGTGATATTCGAGTAGGCCAGGCGAGATTACAGTAGGGCCAGTGCATCTCGATGAGACCACGTCCATTGGATCTTCTTTAAATCACAAGAGATAGGATTTGGAACACAAGCTGGCGCCGGAGAGAGTCACTGGGGAATAGGAGAGATCGGTGGAATGAAAATCGCGGTGATTTATGGGACACGCCCAGAGTCAATCAAGCTCGCTCCGGTGATTCACGCACTGCGTGATTTTGGCGTGACAGTGACGGTGATTAACACCGGCCAACATCAAGCGCTCATGCCCGAGGTCATGTCGCTCTTCAATGTGTGCGACGATTATCAACTAGAAATTCTTCGACCGCGTCAGTCGTTGGGAGCTCTCATGGCGCACATGATTTCTCGGGTGTCGCGGGTGCTGACGCATGTCCGTCCCGACCACATCGTGGTGCAGGGAGATACCATGACGGCGGTCGCCTCGGCATTAGCGGCTTTTTATCTCGGTATCCCGGTTTCACATGTGGAAGCAGGCCTAAGGACTCAGCAGTTAGATTCGCCCTTTCCGGAAGAAGCCAATCGGCGGGTCATCGCCTCCATTGCCGCGATGAATTTTGCGCCCTCCGTGCGAGCGGTTCGCAATCTGCGCGACGAACACGTATTGGGTGAAATCTTTCTTACCGGCAACCCAGTAGTGGATGCGTTGTACGCCATTGCCGATCGGGCTGACGGAACCCGCGCATCGACTGGCAAAAGAGTGGTGGCGACCATCCATCGGAGGGAAAACTTCCCGTACTTAGAAGGGATATTTAAGGCGTTCGTCCGCATTGCCGAGGAAGGCGTTGAAGTGCTGTTACCAGTTCACGCCAATCCGATCGTGGCGGATGCAGCGCACGCTTGGCTCGCCCGCTCTGCGGTGAGATTGATAGAACCGGTAGACTATCTCCCTTGGATTGGCCTATTGAAGACGGCCGACTTAGTCATCACCGACTCGGGGGGACTGCAGGAGGAGGCTCCGGTGCTCGGGATCCCGATACTCATCGCGCGTCAAACCACGGAGCGACCAGAAGTTGTCGATGGCGGCTATGGCTATCTGGTTGGCGTTGACGAAGAGCACATTTTCAATATGGCCTTACGGGCGCTCAACGGAGAACTGCCTTTTCGACAGGGAAGTCCTTATGGGGACGGCCGAACCTCTCTACAAATTGCCAGTATATTAACCGGTTATTCGACGTCCGTCCTCGCTACGGAGTCGGGCGCCGTTGGAGGGTGATTGTCACGAAAATTTGTGTGATTGGGATGGGCTATGTGGGACTGCCGACCGCCTTGATGTTGGCTGTCTCAGGCCACACCGTTATTGGATGCGATATCAAAGGGCAGCTCATCGAGAAACTCAAGTCGGGAACGTTTGACTCTCCAGAAAAAGGACTCAATGCGTTATATCATCACGCCCGTCAACTGGGTTCGATTGTTTTCTGTGAGATGCCGATGGCGGCGGATGCTTATATTCTCGCCTTACCGACGCCCATTGGCTCTAGCGGCCGGGCGGATGTTTCGGCCATTCACGAGGTGGCCCGGCACATTGCGCCTTTGGTTAAACCCGGAAATATTGTGGTCTTGGAGTCAACGGTTCCTCCCGGGACAACCAAAGACTTGGCCGAGTGGATTGGTGAGCCTCGTGCCTTGTACGCTCATGTACCAGAGCGCGTATTGCCCGGAAATCTTCTTCATGAGCTCAAGCACAATGGGCGAATTATCGGGGGATTGTCTACCGAAGCCACTAGGAAGACCGCCGAAATTTATCACAGTTTTGTGGCGGGTAAGATTCGTGAAACCGAGGCATCAATTGCTGAAATCGCCAAGTTAATGGAGAACACCTACCGTGATGTCAACATTGCACTGGCCAATGAATTTGCCAAGGTTTGCGATCACTTAGGGATTTCCGCGCAGGAAGCCTTAACGATTGCCAATGAACACCCGCGCGTAAACATCTTGAGTCCGGGATTAGGGGTAGGTGGACACTGCATCGCGGTCGACCCCTGGTTTATCGTGCAATCCTGTCCAGAGGAAGCACAACTCATTCGAACAGCCCGTCAAGTCAATGATGCACAGCCCGTCTTTGTATTAAATCTGTTGAAAAAGATGTTGGAGGGGTCATTGTTGCAAAGACGGGTGGCGGTGCTTGGCTTGGCCTATAAAGCCGATGTAGACGATGCGCGTGAAAGTCCGTCACGCGCCTTTTTGACCCTCCTCGAATCCGAAGGAGCACAAGTGCGGGTGCACGATCCATTGGTCTCGTCTCTGGAAAAGTGGCAGACGGAACCCCTTGAAGCACTCTTTCCTTGGGCTGACGCCGTGGTTGTTGCTACGGGCCATAGCGCCTATTACCAACTAGAGGATCACCTGATTCAACAGGCCCGCGGCGATGTGCGGGTATTGGACGCTCCAGGAATTCTTGATACTGAGCGGTGGGAAGCATGCGGTATCTCCATCGCTACGGTTTCATCTAGCGGGCGCGTGCGCGCGCAAGTGTTATGAGGTCGTTTACGGGGGTGGACTCATGTGTGGCATAGCGGGGCGGTGGGGATTATACACCGGCCTTCATCCGGAGACCCGACAATTACTCAATCATCGCGGGCCTGATGATTGGGGCCAGATACTTTTGTCCACTCGGGCTGGGCGGATGGAATTGTTACAAACCCGTCTTGCGATCCTGGATCCCTCCAGTGCAGGACATCAACCGATGAGTACTGCTGACGGGCGGTATACCATTGTATTGAATGGGGAGATTTATAATTTCCGCGCCTTACGTCGAGAACTTCAAGCATCTACCAACTTTCAATCTCAAACAGATACCGAAGTGGTCCTTCAAGGATTTCTCCACTGGGGTGAGGAACTGTTTGCGAAATTAGATGGAATGTTTGCTCTCGGTATTTGGGATGCGAAGACCGAGACCTTAGTGTTGGCCCGCGATGGTTTAGGAATCAAACCGTTATATATCGCTGAAGAGCCGTCGAAGGGACTGACGTTTGCATCGGAACTGAAGGTGTTGTTGCGCCAACCGGGGATCAATAGAACGCTCCGCGTCGAATCGATTGCGGAATACTTAACCTTTCTCTGGATACCCGAACCGCATACCATGTTTCAGTACATTGATAAATTGCCGGCCGGTCACTATGCGATCTATCGGGCCGGTCGAAGGCAAGGTCTCTATCGCTATTACGATTTCAAGTCGCGTTTTGCCAGCAAACAACAAATTAGCGATGCCGATATTGGTCCCGTAGTCCGCGATACGTTGGCGGCGGCAATTCGCTCGCACATGGTCAGTGACGTGCCCATCGGGGCGTTCTTTAGCGGTGGGCTGGATTCGACGGCGATTATTGCTGAAATGGCACGCGAATCCAGCAGCCCGGTGATGACCGAAACCGTAGGATTTCATCCGAAAGACCAAAAATATGACATTGCGCCCAGTGATGTGTTGTATGCGCGTCATGCGCTATCCCAGTTACCGCGTAACCTGGATTATCATGAAACCTTTCTTGAAGATGCTTCTTTAGACCTTTTGCCCGAAATTGTTCGATGGCTTGACGACCCCATTGGTGATCCGGCGGCTATTTCCACGCTCCTGATTGCGCGAGCAGTACAACCACGGGCGCGGGTGATGCTGAGCGGAATGGGTGCCGAAGAGATTTGGGGAGGATATGCAAGATATTGGGCCACCCTATCGGCCATGCATTCCTGGGGTAAATTGCCATCGTCGACTCAAAAGATAACGCGAACTCTGCTTTCCTATATGCCGTCGTCCCAGCCTTGGCCAATGATGGGGATGCTACGTCAGGCCAAAAAGTATTGCCGTGCGTCGGGGACGAACATGGCGGATATTTTCATCACCTTTGAAAGTTACCTGGATCGTGAAGATTTACCCAATGCGCTCATGCCGACATGGTGTGGAGCTGACCCATGGGCTCGGCACCTCGAGCTTTTTCGAGACGTTGAGGGTCTAGATCCGTTGGACCAGATGGCCTATGTCGATGCGATGACCTTTTTGCCTAGTTTGAATTTGGCGTATACCGATCGCGCCTCAATGGCGGCTTCGATCGAAGTCCGGGTGCCATTTTTGTCGTCGGCGATGGTGGATTTGGCGGCGCAGTTACCGTCGTCGGCGCGCCTTTATGGTCGAATCGGGAAATATGGAATCCGCAAAGCGGCTGGATTGATGGGGGTGCCGGAGGACATTATCGCGCGAAAGAAGAGCGGGTTTGGCGCCCCGGTGCGCGCTTGGATGGCACGACAACATCACCCGCTCATTCAAGAATTACTGGACGAGGATGTCATTAGACGACGTGGTGTAGTCAACCCTGCCTATGTGATGGGCCTGAGACAACGGCATCGGTCTGGGAGAGAAGACTACGGACTGCAATTATATGCATTGATGGTGCTGGAACAGTGGTTTCGAACCTATGTCGATGATCCCTCAGTGCTTTTTGATGCGACAACTACGGGAGGAGATGTCGTTTATGGCAATTGATACCGTGCTTATCCGAACGCCTCATTCTATGCAGCAAGTGACACAAAACTTCCGTTCGGGCATTCTTTCGGTGGTGGAGGTGCCCATACCGCAATTGAAAGCAGGGGGTGTCTTGGTCCATACCATGAGTTCTGTGGTATCCGCTGGAACCGAGCGATCCAAGGTGGTCTTGGCGAAAAAGAATCTCTTAGGGAAGGCACTTGCGCGCCCAGACCAAGTCCACAAGGTGATTGCCCAGGTCAAGCGTGATGGAATACAGAGCGGACTGGCCAAGGCCTTTAATAAGCTGAATGCCTATAGCCCCATGGGATATTCGGCTGCGGGTGTCGTAGTGGGTGTGGGTGAAGGGGTCTCTGGAGTGGTGGTTGGGGATCGTGTGGCGTGCGGGGGCGCGGGCTATGCAAACCATGCGGAATATGTCTTTGTCCCGAAGAATCTGGTGGTACCGATACCAGACTCTGTGGACTATGCTGACGCCGCTTTCGCTACCGTGGGCGCGATTGCCCTACAAGGTGTGCGACAGGCCGACGTCCACATTGGCGAGCGGGTCGCGGTGGTTGGTCTGGGATTAATGGGATTACTCTCGGTACAGTTACTCCGAGCCAGTGGGTGTGTGGTTACAGGGATTGAGCCCAACACGCAGCGTTGTCGTCTGGCGGAGTCGCTCGGGGCTCATCGCGCGCTCTCGCCAGAAAATATCAGTCAAGGTGTCATTCGAGGATTAACCCAGGGCATGGGGTTCGATGTGGTGGTGATTACCGCGGCCTCGGCCTCGCGGGGATTTTTGGCTATGGCCGCCGAACTGCTGCGTGATCGTGGGCGCGTGGTGGTGGTGGGTGATGTGCCGCTAGAGGCGCCGCGCGAGATCTTCTATCGAAAGGAAATTGAGCTTCGACTCTCCCGTTCCTATGGTCCCGGGCGATATGACCGCCAATATGAGGAGGGCGGCCATGACTATCCGATTGGCTATGTTCGATGGACGGAACAACGTAATATGAGTGAAATTTTGCGACTCATCGCTGATGGACGTCTTAACCTCAAATCCTTAGTGAGTCATCGCCTGCCGATCGATCAGGTCACAGCGGGGTACGAGGCTCTCAAATCGGGACAGGCGCTTTCGATAGTGCTGGACTATGTCAGTGAGGATGATCGTCCGCGCTCATGGCCTTGGTACGAAAAGAAATACCCTGCGGTGACAAAGACCCCCGTGGATTCGCTGGGTGTCAGTGTCATTGGCGCGGGAAGCTACATGGGCGGAGTCCTGATGCCGATCTTGCGAGCGACCAAACGGATTAACCTTCGCGGGGTGATAAGTGCGGGGGGCTTATCCGCTGAGGACTTTCGCCGCCGTCACGGATTTGCATTTTCCACGGGAGATCTTGACGACCTGATGCAAGATCCCACCACCGCGGCACTCATGATTGCCACCTCCCATCGCGAGCATGGTCGACTCGTCCATGAAGCCCTGGGGCATCAGAAGGCGGTCTTTGTGGAAAAACCCTTAGCTATCACCGACCAGGAAGTACGAGTCATCGCGCAAGATCTTAAGAGCAATCCCAGGCTCATGGTGGGCTACAATCGACGGTTTTCACGCCATACGCGTCTCTTAAAGGACGGATTTGGCGATCGGGCAGGCGCCGCTTTAGTGACTATGCGCGTCAACGCTGGGGCGATTGACCGCGAGCATTGGATTCAAGACAAAACGGTGGGAGGAGGACGCATTATTGGCGAGGTGTGCCACTTTGTTGACCTGGCTCAAGCCTTAACCGGTAGTCAGATTCAGTCGGTATTTAGTCAGGGACCGGGTGGCGTCGATTACGGTCGAGACCTCGAGGACAACGTGACGGCCGTGCTGTCGCATGCCGATGGCTCTATCAGCACCATTATTTATACGGCTAAAGGGGACCCGACGGTCGGAAAAGAACGGATTGAGATGTTCGCGGATGGCATCTATGGCGAAATCGACGACTTCAAGAAGAGTATCTTGGTACGCGGTGGAAAAACGGAGGTGGTCCGCGGCACGGATAAGGGGCAACGCGCAGAGCTCGAGGCATGGCTTGCTGCTCTACGTACTGGCGGTGAGATGCCCATCCCTCCCTTCGAACAAGTGATGAGCGCGGTGGCCACCTTGGCGGTGATCGATAGTCTCCATGCGCGAGAGCCGCGGTCAGTGAGGATGCCATGAGAGTCTCATGGTACCTAAAACGTGCGCGGCGGATGTCATTTCAAGAACTCGGAGGAAAGACCTATGATAGGATTCTGGCGCCGTGGATTATTCGTGGATTGCAGTCGAGTCAGGCAGAGGCCTATCTACGCCATGAGGTGATGCTGCCTTTCGAATTCATGAAAGAGGCCAAGCGCCCTGATTTAGCCATTCTTGATGTGGCGGAGCGCGTGCGGCAAGGGGATCGTTGGATATTGGGGTTGGGATGGACGCCATCCTCGTCGTGGAATTGGTGTGCAGATCCTGCGACGCAGGAGAAATGGCCCATCGTGCCGAGCTACCGTATCAACTATCGGCAACTAGGAACGGAGATTCGCCTCACCTGGGAATTAAATCGATTTCACGATCTTACGGTATTGGCACAAGCTTTTTGGATGAGTCAAGAGAAGCGGTATCTTGATGAAATCATCCGGCTTCTGGATGATTGGGTTGCGTATAATCCCGTAGGGATGGGACCCAATTGGGTCAGTGCCATGGAGGTCGCTATCCGGATCGTGAACTTGACGTGGGTGGCTCGGATGGTCCGTCACGCCGCGCCCCACGTGGTGGACCGTATTGGACGACAAGTCGCTATTCATACGCAATATGTGGCGCGGCACTTGTCGTTCGGATCGTCCGCTAACAATCACCTATTAGTGGAACTCATGGGATTGGTCGTGGCCCATGGCTATTGGACCTTTTCGGATACCGATGATCAGATGGACGAGTACGGGGGTCGCTTTACTAAGGAATTAGACCGTCAGACCACGGTCACGGGACTGCATTGTGAAATGAGCAGTCATTATCATTTGCTGGTCACTGAGGCCGCGATCCATGTACAGAGCGCCCTGAAAGCCCGTCACACAAAGACGGTGCAGCTCGATGGGCTGGTCACGCCAATGCGACAAGTCATTTCCGCGCTGACGATGGAAGACGGACTCTGTCAGTTTGGGGATGATGACGAAGGACAGATTGTGCGGTTTCCCGCTCGGACGATGAAATGGGAACAGATATTGGCCGGGGCTCATACGAGCCCCTGGGTGCCGCTGCCGTCTTTAATGGAATTTCATCCCGAACTATCAATACAAACCTTTGATGGACTGGTGGTAGTGCGCACCGAAGCGTATCGGCTCATTGTTGATGGAGCGCCGAGCGGGCTGGGACCACTATATGCCCATGTGCATGATGATGGTGGAAGCCTTTATCTGGGGTTTCGGGGCCACTGGTTTCTGGTTGACGGTGGCACCGGTGGATATTTCTATAATATGGATTTACGCAAGTCGTTAATGGAAGCGCACGCACACAACCGACCCACCTCAAATATGGAGGACACGAGTGCACTCATTGGCCCTTTTACATGGGAGCGCGTGCCTCAGAGATTTCATATTACCTATGACGCCCTCTCCCATGAAGTCGTACGGATGATTGTCACAAGCGAAGATGGCGTATTTCATCGAACAATTGTGGCTGAAGGGCACACGATTCGGGTGAGCGACGACGCAAGCGGGCGGCCCGTCCGTGTGGCGCTCACCATGCCCGCCAGTTGGACTTGGGAGGCTCTGACGCCATATCGGGGTATCGCCACACTCAATGCGTGTCGACTGTCATTGACGTCGACGGCCAAGATATCCTCACGGAGCATGACCATTCCGTCTTTCGGTGGGGGAGGCAAGAGCGGCTTGACACTCTTATGCGACGCTTCGGATCGCATCGATTGGGAGGTGGTGGAATGCTAGAAAAACAGATCGTCAGCGTTTCCGATAAGTACGCATTTATGGGGTGTTATGTCGACTGCCTCACGCGCCAGGCCACTCGTGAGCGTATTGTCGAGCTCATGATGAGCGGCCAAACGCCGCTGACGCATGCGGTAATCAATGCCGGCAAGGTGGCGAGTTACCATGCAGATGCGGCACTGCGCGAGGCCATCGCTGCCGCCGATATTGTGAGTGCCGATGGACAGGCTATTGTGTGGTTTGGGCGCCTATCAGGTGTGCCGATTCCTGAGCGAGTGACAGGTATCGACTTGATGTCAGACCTTCTCGAAGAGGCCAACCGCTACGCTTGGCGCGTCTATCTTTTGGGAGGGACAGAGGCTGTCGTCCACCAGACTTTGCAGCACATTCAAGCGAGATATCCCGGTCTCGGCGCACTTGCGGGTCGCAACGGCTATTTCGCAGCTGATGAAGAAGAGGCGATCTGTGACAGTATGGCGGCATGGCATCCCGATATCGTATTTCTTGGCATGAATACACCGAAAAAGGAATTACTCGCTTATACCCAATTGCATCGGATGGGGAGCAAGCTGGTGATGGGTGTGGGAGGTGCTTTTGATGTCTGGGCGGGAACCACCCGACGCGCTCCGGTGATCTTGCAACGATTTGGTTTGGAGTGGTTCTTCCGCTTCTTACAAGAGCCCCTGCGGATGTGGAGACGATATATCTTTGGGAATGTCCGCTTTTTATATCTGTGGGGACTATGGATCAAGAATGGTCGACCCCAGGAATGGGGCGACAAATGATGCGGGTCAGTCAAGGAAGCATTGTCCATTGGTCAATGAACATCGTATTGCTTCTTTTAACAGGGGCTTTGCTCGGGATATTGGCTCTCAAGGGAATTGACGCGCTTTGGGGGCTCATTGGCCTACTGGTCATTGTTTTCGCGATCATCGTGGCCATTCGCAATATTCAACTGTTGACGGTCGTGACCTTTAGCTTGCTCCTCTTAGGGGAAATCTTGGCCAATCGCGCCTTTAGCCACATTGTATTGGGGAAGCCGCCGCTATATATTACCGAAGTGACAATGTTCATCCTCGCCATGTTGCTCGTCGCTCAACGCAAGTTTCTCATTCCGGCGGTTATCCGTACCCCGTTCCTCCTAATCATGCTAGTGTGCGTCGTGTCGGCTGCCATCAACCTGTTCCGGTTTTCGGCCGTCTCCGTAATGCGCGATTCCGCAGAACTTTATTATATGATGTTCATTCCGCTCGCCTACTCCATCTTTACCATCATGAGAGTGCACCTCAATCGTCATCGCGCTGAGCGGTTGGGGATTGTCGTGGCTTTCTTGGTGCCTTTGCTGTATCTGGTGACCCGATCCATTCAAGTACCCGCTACCAGTGAAGCGGTTGCGGGCAGCATTATTTTGGTGGCCATTTCGTGGGACTTTAAGGCGGTATCGTCTCGCGTCGTGTGGCTCGCCATTTTGATCAATCTCGTGGCGCTCTTTGACGGTGGGGCGCGGGGACCGTGGATAGGGTTTTTTGTGGGACTAGCGGTATTAGCTATTGGATCGGGGGCGATTTCCGATTCCAGACATCGACATCGCGTACGCTACCAGTTAGCGGTATTCGCGGCCGTGCTCATTTTGGCTGCCGTGGGCGTGGCCATTTTTGATGCGGCCTTGCTGACGCATTTAATCCACGATATCGGCAGTGTAACATCGTTCAGCGGATCCTATTCGCAGGTCGCCAACAATCGTTGGAGAATGATTATTTGGGGCGAGGCGTTTCGCCAATTTCTCGCTAATCCCCTAGCCATACGTGTGGGTCAGGGTTGGATGCCAATTCAACTGATTGCGTTGGGATATGGAGGGGTTAATACCACCGGATATGCGTTGAACACGGTGGCGCTATCCAATTCCTATTTACAGATGCTTCAGTGGTACGGAATTTGGGCTGCTATTCCCTTTTGGTGGATGGTGATCAAGCTATGGCGTACCTTCGCGCGCAATATTCGATGTCATCCGGCTCTCTATTCGGTGATCGGTTTGATGAGCCTATGGGCCATCAACACCGGGGTTGAGGTGGTTTTAGAGGGACCGTATATGTCGGCAATTGTCTGGAGCATTATCGGTTTTGGACTCACATGGATGGTTATAGGAGGGGCAGACAATGCATTTGGCAGTGGACGGAACCTACCAGAGCGTGATCAATAATCCCGGAGGAGGAGCGACCTTTTTAATCGAGTTGATTCCACGACTTTCCCGTGATTTGACCCGGTCGGGGGATCGTCTGACGGTGTTTTGTCCTCGTGCGGATCGGCGCTATTATCAGAGATTGGGGATAAAGACAATCGCTTTTCCTACCACACCTTCGCCATTAAGGGGATTGAGCACCCATGTGTTGGTGCCTCTCTACGCCAAGGCCATCGGGGTGGATATCTTGCTACAACCGGGGAACTTTGCGTCGCTTTTAAAAACCACCAAACAAATCGTGATTGCTCAGTCGGTGTTAACTTTCAAACATTTTCCCGAGGAGTTAGGGGCGTTGAAAGCCATCTATCGCCGAATGATGCTTTGGATGACCACCACCAGGGCGGATGCCCTGGTGTTTTTGTCTCACGCGCAGCAACAAGAATTTTATCATTACTATCGACGGTTACCACCCCATGTGGTGATTTATCCCGGAGCTCCCGAGGTAGCCAGAAGAGTGCCCAATCGCAAAAGGTGGATATTGGCCGTCAATTCACTCTGGAAGTATAAAAATCTTGAGGGAGTGGTGGAGATTGCCAGTCGGCTACGTGAAAAGGGGATGCCTCTCCCGGTGTACATCGTTGGGGATGGTCCGTCACATGGCGCATTGAACCAGGACATTCGTACTCGTGGATTACACGAGACCGTGGTGTTGCTGGGCGCGAGATCCTTACACGAGGTATATACGCTCTATGAAGATGCACTGTTAACCATCAATTTGTCGGCGGTGGAGTCCTTCGGATTTCCCATATTGGAATCGATGGCCTATGGTGTGCCCGTGATCATTTCAGACCAGGCGTCTCTCCAGGAGGTGGCGGGTTTAGCAGGGGTGGTGGTGTCCAACACGGACGTTGCTGCTCACTGGATCGAAATGTGGGCTCAGAGTGAACAGGATTGGCAGGCCGCCAGTGCACTTGGACTTACGCGCGCCGGGAGGTTCTCGTGGGACACGACCGCCAGCGAAATGATTCAACTCTGTTTAGCGGTCGCGAGGGGAGAGAATCCGCCAGTGATACGGGAAGAGTATTTCCCAGAGGAGGAGCGCAGAGGACGTATTTCACCTGCGGCAGAGAAAGTGCTTCGCTGAGTGGCTGGGACGCTCTGCTGTCAGGAATGGCGGTCGGACGTATTATTGGAGAATAGGCTCCACGAGATGCCTTAGGTCGTGCTCTCCGATTTTTGAAGGTAGTGATGGATGAGGCGATGGACTGGGGTGCGAAAAAGTGTATAGGTGATCGAAGTGAACTCATCGTTGGCCCAGTGATATTTGTAGTCGTGAGAACCCACCATAAAATTAATGGTGCGGTAATTGCGGTATTCGTTTTTTAGGAGGTGGTACACCATGAGGGTGCCGGGAGACAGGCGGCTCAGTGCGGGATTAAAGGCTTTCGTGTAGCAATACAGTTCTCCTCGATCGTGGAATCCGAACGTGCATGCGGCTAGTTCATCGTTGATAGATATAAGGGCCAGGTGTAACTTCGATTGAGCCATTAAGTGATGGGCGAGCTCGCGAAGAAATTGCTGGTGGTGTTGGCTATATGCAATACCGTCTAGCCCATCACGAGACCATCTCTGGGTATGTATTTTGAAGAACTGGTCAAGGAAGGGGTCCACGTCAGTGCTTTCGGTGATGAGCCGATATTGTGTCGGACCGTGTTTCTTTGCTCGCTTGAGGGCGTAGCGCATTTTCTTGGTGAGAGTAAGACGGTCGTATTCCTGCCATTCAATATGCCGGGTGTCGACGATGGGATTCAAGGCGGTGTAAGACGAAAATTCCCCGAAGGTGCTCGCTGTAGCCCTACTCCACATGTTTGCCATCACGGCCGTGGGTATCGAGGTGTTCCTTAGACGGACCAAAGCATATCGCTTTCCCATCTCTCGCACAAGATC
>NZ_JBYCKN010000025.1:0-25151 GCF_057473405.1 Sulfobacillus sp. TH-112 | reverse complement strand
CGGCGAACACCCTGCCATTGTCGCCTATCGCACTTGAACGAGTTAACTTGCACGAGTCAGACTTTCACTGACAAGAACTGCGACCTGCCGGTCGCACAGACCGACCGCCTCATGAGCGGTGGCCGCAAGGTGCGTATAGCCCCCATGAGCCTCGACAGCGCGACGAAATTCTGCCAACAAGGAGTCCATGTGACGAATCGCATGTCGTTTATGCGTCACCGCCCGTTGGCGGGTCGCGTTTTCCTCGGGGTAGTCGCGGAAGACCTGCAACTGCGCCGTACGAAATCTTCGCGTCACCATGCCGATAGTGTGTCGCATCGTGGTTTGGCTGAGTGCCTCATCCCGGCGTAGAGGCCATGGTCGAGGATCAGACGGCAGCATTCCGGCCATGAGAATTATGACCTCCCTAGTTCAGCAAGTTGCTGGGCCGTCACCGGGTATTGGTCGGCCAAATCAATGAGTTCCGCGAGATGCAGGACCGGCAGTGTCTGGTTGAGGCGGCTAAGGCGTCCCTGGAGATGCACTAAGCATCCCAGATCTGCACTGGTCAACGCCAGCGCTTGGAACTCTTCGACAACATCCCCTATGGTTTTGAGCTTGGCATCGGCGAGTGCCGTCGATACTACCGGTTCTGTCATGCTATACGTGCCGCCGAAGCCACAGCATTGATCCGCATCGACCGGTTCGACCAGAGCGATTCCACATGAGTGCATGAACTCCTGTGCCTCACTATGTGCGCCCATAAGGCGCCGCATGTGACACCCTATATGATAGGCCACGGGAACCTCCTCTTCCGGTATATCCTGCGGCCGTGGTGCCGCGCTCTCTTTCAACCACCGCGACAACTCCACCACTCGCTCACCCACTCGCTGAGCTCGTTCCTGCCATCTCAATGCGTCATCTACGGTGTTACCGCCAGCGAGCGCATCGTCATAGAGAAGCCCTGGATAGGTGTGACTCACCATCGCAGCGCAAGAGCCCGAGAGGGCGACAATCGGCGTCTCTCGGGATTCAAAGGCCTCGACAAAGTGACGGGCGAGAAGCGCGGCTTCATGCTGATATCCCGCGTTATAACTAAACTGTCCGCAGCAGGTCTGTTCCCGAGGAAATTCGACATTGCACCCGCGGCGCTCTAAGACGCGCACGGCCGCCATCCCGGCAGAGGGGCGAAACACATCGATAAGACAGGTGACAAAGAGCGCGACATTGTCCATAGCGTCTCACCTCCCCGAAGGTTCCTGAGCCGCACCGATCTCTGTCACTAATTCACCTAGGCCCTCAATCTCCACCGTCACCGTATCGCCGTCCTGCAACCATTGGCGCGCTTTTTCTGGATGCCCTAAAATGACTCCTTCTGGCGTTCCGGTAAAAATGACATCACCGGGTTCGAGTGTCATAAAGTGCGATAAATAGGCGATCAGATAGCGGCAGGAAAAAATCATCTGATCGGTATTCGAATGCTGTACCGTCTTGCCATTGCGACGCGCCACAATGTTGAGGTGAGACGGATCCTGCATCTCATCGGTCGTGACAAGATAAGGTCCCATGGGTCCAAACCCTTGGCAGGCTTTCCCGAGAAGCCACTGGCTGGTGCGAAATTGTAAGTCGCGGGCCGATAGGTCATTCCCGTTACAATAGCCCAAGACATAGTGAAGCGCCTCCGCCTCGGACACATTGGCACAACGGCGACCGATGACAATGACCAATTCGGCTTCATAATCCATCTGATGCGCCTCAATCGGTGGGTGAACCCGGGTCTGGTGTCCAACCAACGAATTACCGAACTTGGGGAACAGCACCGGGTGAGAGGGTAGCTCCATGCCTGATTCAGCAATATGAGGACGGTAGTTGAGTCCCACACAAATCACCTTATCCGGTCGCGATGTCGGAGGACACCAAATTTCTGGCTCTCCATCAGGGGCCATTCCGGATCGCTTAGCCCACTCCACATCGGACCTTAAACCATCCAACGCTTTATCGCCACCCGCTAACACATCCGCCATTGTCATGACCGGAGATGAGGTCTTTCGGGAGCTTTTGGCCAACGTACTGGCTCGATAGATCCCGGCCTCACTCACCACCGCTAATTCTTCTTGACCCTCATACTCTCCATTCGCGATTTTCATGCTGTGGCCTCCCTCTCTGTGTGTCTCATACTGGCATCAACCTCGATAAGGTCCCGCTTTTCGTGAAGGCCCTGCCCCACTTAGCACGCTCACTGTAAATTGACAAAAAGTCCCCCATCCACCAAGATGTCGGCACCATTCACATAGGCAGCGTCATCCGAAGCCAAAAACGCGACCACCCCCGCGATGTCCTCGGGGCTTCCCAAACGGCCTAAGGGTATTCGACTCACATCGCTTTCGCGCTGACCCGGCACATCGTAATAGGTCCGGTTAATGTCGGTCAAAATAGTCCCCGGTAAAATCGAGTTACACGTAATTCCATACGGCCCCAATACGATGGCAAGCGACTGCATGAGGGAGCGAATACCCGCCTTTGTCGGGGTATAGTGCGTTTGAAAACTTCCGCCCACCAAGGCCGAAATGGAACTCATACTAATAATACGTCCACCTTGCCCCTGATCGCGGAAAATACGAGAGGCCTCCTGACTACAAAAAAACGTTCCATTGAGATTCACATCTTGCACCTGTCTCCAGAGCGCTTCGGTCATATCAAACCAATCGACAAAAGGACAAATGCCAGCATTATTCACCAAAATGTCCAATCGTCCCCACCGGCCCATTGCCTCCGCAAACAACAACCGCACTTGGTCCCGCTGGGAAACATCCGCCGCTATGGCGAAAGCTTCCCCACCAGCCTCCTCAATCTCGTGCACCAGTTCATCGGCCGCATCCCTCTCCCCGGGGTGATTTACGACCACCCGTGCCCCTTCTCTGGCTAAGCGCGCCGCCACGGCGCGACCAATCCCCCGCGACGATCCCGTTACCAGAGCCACTTTCGTGCTCAATCGCTTCTCTTCGACGCTCGATGTCATAGGCTGATCCTCTCTAGTCTCATCTCAGGATTAATCCGGACCCCAAATCCCGACGATTCCGGAAGCTTGAGACGCCCATTAACCGGAACGGGTTCATCCACCAGGAGCGGCGAAAACATCGGTACGACCTCGCTGGCGTCAGGATGCATCATCAAAAACTCCCCAAAGGGGCTATTGGGCCGAGTCGCAATGAAGTGGTAACTATAGACACTCGAGCCATGCGGAATCGTGAGGACGTTATAGGTGTCAGCCAACGCCGAGATTTTCATCAATTCCGTGAGCCCGCCGCACCAGGTCACATCGGGTTGGATAATATCAACGCCACCCATTTCCAACAACAGGCGAAATCCATAGCGCGTCGATTCATGCTCGCCCGTCGTTACTAAGACGTCAGATCCTATCGCTTGGCGTAACTCACGATACGACCAGTAGTCATCGGGAATAAAGGCTTCTTCCATCAACTTAAGCCCCAGAGGGGAGAGCGCCCGACCCAGCCGTATCGCATAGGGTAAATCCAAGGACATATAGCAGTCATACATCAGCCAGAAATCTTCTGAGACCGCATTACGCATTGTTTCCATGAGCGCCACATTGTTCCGAAACCCGGATTCTCCATCAGATGGGCCAAACCGGAGCGGCAACTTCCCTCCGATGAACCCCATCTTTTCCGCTAAATCGGGACGGGGGCCGGTCGCATAAAACTGAATCTCATCGCGTACCAATCCGCCCAGTAAGGCATAGACGGGTTCTTGACGGAGGTGGCCCAGCAAATCCCAAAGGGCCAAGTCCACCGCTGAAATGGCGTTCATCACAAGACCCTTCCGACCATAAAAAAGCGTCCCGCGGTACATCATGTCCCATATCTTCTCCAGGTTCTCGACCGGTTGACCAACCACAAACCGTTTGAGGTGCTGCTCGATGATCCAACCCGCAGGCACTCCGCCAGTACTCACGCCCACTCCGACCGTCCCATCATCGGCCTCAACCTCCACAATGACGTTGCCAAGCACATCAATGCCCCAGGAGAGCCGTGACTCTCGATATTCTGGATATCGTGTCATCGGATTGGCGATTCTCCCCACAATCCAATGTCCTTCCTCCTGGCGATGATAGTCAGCGCCCCCGGCATCTGCGAGTACATAGGCACGCACATCCACAATCTTTTTCAAGTCAACCCCTCCCCGCCTTATCCCAATTGCAACAGAATCTTGGCAAACCGAGCCGATCCGTGAGATTGTTCTTGAAAAGCGGCATTTCCATCCTCTGCCGCGCGCACATTCAACCAGTCTCCCGCGCGATCTAAAAATCCCGCATTAGCCAGCGATACGGCGGTGCGAAACTCCTCATCGGTATAACAGAAGGAACCGCAAATCTCTACTTCGTCGCGCACTATGGCATTTCCGGGAATGGTCGACTCGTTTTCGTGAAGCCCAATAAATACCACGCGGCCCCCGCGCCGAACCAAGTCAATCGCATGGGCTCGCGTGGCGCCATAGCCCACCGCGTCCACTACGCGGTCCACACCCTCCGGTACCATCCGCCTGACTTCGGACGCCACATCCTGGGTACTGGCGTCCACGAGGTCCGTCGCACCCCAATCGTAGCCGTGATGCAAACGAACGCCGTTGGTGTCCACCAAAATGACCCGCATCGCCCCACCAGCCCGCGCCACTTGGGCCGCCATTAAGCCAATAATCCCCGCCCCGATGACTAACACCGTATCACCGAGTGTGACATCCGCCTGATTAATGGCGCGTACCGCACAGGCGAGAGGTTCCACCATCGCCCCATGCGCGGGATCATTCACCGCATAGCACTGGCGCGGAGGGACAGCCACCACTTCACCAAACGCTCCTGAAAAATCAATGCCAATGATCTGGCGCGATGCACAAAGCTGCCGCTGTCCTTGTCGGCAATGGCGGCAGGTACCGCAAGAGATGAGAGGATTGACGGTAACCATCGCCTGTTTGGATAATCCCACTTCGGGCGCATCATCGAGCAATCGAGCAGAAAATTCGTGCCCCATGATTAAAGGCGGCCGACGCAGCTCATTATGGCCCTGATACGCGCTCACTTCTGATCCACACACACCCACCATCAGGGTCTGCACTCGTACCCACCCTTCTGGAACAGATGGTTTTTCCTCTTCCACCCAAGACATTTCATTTACGGCCGTCCAACGTAGAGCTTGCATACTCCAATCCCCCTCATATGGCTATTGATCGTTCACTCTCATCAGACTCCAAGCCTCGGAAGGCTCATCCGACCACCTGTCCTCCAGGATACTTGATTGACGTTTTAGGATCATACAGTGACACGAAGGCATCTGACTGGCGTAGCCGGTCATAGGCAACCCGACACTCTTCGAGCGACTCCATAATCCCAAGTGGAATGTTCTTCTCTAGGTTCTCATAATAAAAGGCAACATCGGACACCGCCACAATGCCTTTGGCTGTCTTCACTTCGACCGCCAGCGAACTGCGATGATGCGTTCCTGCCCACCAGGTGCGAATGCCGGGAACCACCGTATCTTCGTCCTCCAGCAGCCGGATTCGCTGCTGTGGCCAGGCGTCAATCAGCAACCAGTGCAATAATCGGTCCGGAACTGCCATGGGTCGGCGAGCATCAAAATGCTTTGGCGCTACAAGGTCCACCCACCCTGTACGCGAAATGCAAATTTCAGCGCGCGGGAAAAGATCAATGCCGCCAATGGCGTATGCTTGCAATGGCGTGACAATCACGGCATCAATGTCGTCATATGAGAGGCCCCATTTTCTCAATACCTCATGGAGCGCACCGGGATGGGCTACCGCAATATGCGCCTTTTCTCCCAGTTCCTCGCGCCACACCGCATTCATTCGATCCAAATAGTCCTCCGGCGGACCCGAATTGACTAAAATATTCTTGCCATTACCCTGAATCAGTACCACATGAATTTCCATAGGCAACCATTCATTAAAATGCTGCATCCAAAAAACTTCTGGCCCCGGGACCGACCCGAGACTCGCGACCACTGCCGTCGATACCGAATAGGGCTGCATAATACCTCCATGTTCTTGTGCGTGAACTTGAGTTCTGTTATACACTTCTTAAAGTATATTCTCCATGACCAGAGAGAATCCTGCTCCACCCAATACACATCTCTATCGATCGCAATAGCTGTCAAAGGACGTGTGATTTCATGGTAAAATCAGCCGAACGCGTGGCTCAGATTCTTCAACTACTATCAGACCATCCCGACGGACTCCTCTATTCCGACCTGCAGCGCGCACTCGACCTTCCCAAAAGTAGCATCCATGCATTACTGGATACCTTAGTCACCACAAGGATGGCCTCATTTGATCCAGAGAATAAACGCTATAGCTTAGGGCCGCTAGTGTGGGAACTGGCCATGTCCTATTCCAATCAATTGCAGCTTGTGCCTCTGGCGCTTCCCCACTTGCAAACACTGCGAGATGTCTGTGGCGAGACCGTGCAATTGGCCATCCTGGATAATCGCGAGGTGATGTATGTCGCGAAAGTAGCTTCACTCCATCCAGTCCAGTTAGTCTCTAATGTGGGCAGCCGACTACCCGCCTATGCTACAGGGATTGGTAAAGCTCTCTTGGCGTCGTTATCCACGGGCGAAGTGCAACGACTCTATCCCATGGCTGACCTAGAGCAATATACCGCTCACACCCACCGAACCACCGCACAATTAATGGAAGACCTCGCGGCCATTCGACAACGGGGCTATTCCATCGACCATGGTGAATATAGTCCTGGGGTATACTGCTTAGCCGTCCCTATCCTCGACGCCGACCAAAAGCCTAAAGCCGCCATCAGCATCTCGATGCCGGTGGAACGACACGATAGCGCGCGCGATGACCTCATGGTGCAAAGACTGATTGAAGAAAGCACAACCATCTCCCATAAGTTGGGCTCCCTCCATCCCTCGGATTGGCGACAGCAATAAGATAAGACCCCCGAGCGGTGCCCGCTCGCCGATTCCCCACGACCACTCAGAATGAGAAGCGGGTTCTTCCCGCCTCTCACTGGGTAATAAACATCACGGAACCCCTAATTGGACGATACCCACCAATAGTTGAACTGAGGAATGCCTGTGGCTTCGTTCGAAAATTTTACCGTCCCATGCACGTTTGGCAAATGCACGGCCAAGCTTCCCAAGTTATTGTTCCATAGGAATGGCAGTTGGTCGGCGGTATACTTTTCATATTTGTCAAAGACCGCTAAGGTTTGAGCTTCTGTGGCATACGGAGTATGAATCGCCTTGATTAGCGAATCTTCCTCCTGATTGGAGTAGCCGTATCCTAAGGGAGCATTGGTCGCAAATAACTGGCCACCCGACGGATATCCGGAGTAGACTTCTCCAATCCCGGTGAATATTTGCCAAGCCTTCGGGGTCTTGGGATTAATGATGCCCGGAAGCGATGAGAATGGTAATCCCCGCAAGCTGACGGAAATGCCTTCCTTCTGCCATCCTTCTTGCATCAGTTCGGCTTCTTCCGTGGAGGCATCACTACCACTCGCATAAATCATGTTAAACTTCATCTGTTGGCTTCCCCGAGTCAACACTCCATCTTTCAAGGACCACCCGTGCTTTTCCATGAGCTTCAATCCCTTGGCAGGATTATAGGGGTAGGGCGTCCCCACGGAAGGATCCCAGAACTTGGTCTTCGGTATCGACGGAATGGGCCCACTGATGGGTGGCGCATATCCGTTATAGATATCCTTATCAACCGCTGGCTGGTTAATCCCCATTTGCATCGCTTGACGCACGTAGAGGTTATCGAAAATTTTGTACGTGGTACTCCCCGGCTCCATGTTCAATCCGGTGTAAAATATCGCAAATAAGTACTGTGGCGTAATGACATCGCCCTGCGATGTCAGCCGTGATCGAGCCCCGTATTCACTGGCGTCCAAGTATCCTACGTTCACATTGCCGGTCTTTAAGGCGGCAAACTCGGCCGCGTTCGACCCTTCATACACGAATACGAGCCGATTGACTCGCGCTTTATGCCCGGAATACTTCTTGTTTGGCACCAGCACCCATTCTTGATTCGAGACCGACTTTTCGAGTTTAAACGGTCCATCCACGACCGTATCCAACGACGGGCCAGTTCCTGACTGCCCTAAATATTTTAATTCCCGAGTCATATTCTTATGGATATCCCATTGTTGCGCCGGCATGGGCACCAGTTGCGACAACCCATTATAGATAAACCAATCTTGATTGGCCGGTTTCTTTAAGGTAATGGTCAGTTCGTAAGGATTATTTGCCACGACGCTCTGAACCCCACTGGGAATATCTCCTGTCCCAGCATTGACATACGGCCAGGGTGACGGCGCATTAGTCGCGGACGCGGCTTTAATCACGTCCCAGGTAAACAGCACATCTTGAGCGGTCACTGGCTGACCGTTTGACCAGCGCCATTTCTTGTTTAATGTGACCCGATAGACGGTTCCAGCATGATTGGACGTCACACTACTGGCCACCGACGACTGCCAATCAATCTGGTCATTCGCATTAATCCACAGAAGCGGCTTATATAGCATGTCAATCAATTGAAAATTATACGTGGAGTCAAAACTCGCGGTCGTCACCGGTATAAACCAGTTTAAGTTCGTCTGCGGAGGCAGTGCATAGGTGATGGTGCCCCCCGATTGCGGAGAATCACTGGCGGGCTTCTGCGCCGCTTGGGTGCTGCTTCCACACCCCGCTATCACCCCAGCCAATCCCAGCATGACAACCGTTGATGAAATGATCTTCATGCGATGTCCCATCGCGGCTTTCCTCCCTCGAAATACCTACTCAACGTCACGTCCCTCAGTGTGTGCGAAAAATTTTCTCCGATGAGCATGGAGCCCCACCGCTCCTCACTCAAAGCTACAAACCCTCTTCGCCCCTAAAATTTCCATAGTTCCCATTTGTGAACTTTGTTTCACAATTGTTTCTTCGTGGATAATTCGCCATGAGTCAAGGTATTCCCTTCTTTCATTACACCGCAATCCATAATTATTTGTGACCTCTCACGGGAAGCATCCACGAGCCTTCCCCGCCTTGACACCGCGAACCGATTCCGGTTTATTAGAAGTGATGACCCCCCCACCCCTTCGCCTTCTCATTCATTCCATCATCCGACCGTTTTTCGTCATACGAAGGCGGGCGAGCCCATACACATCGGCCCTTGGGGCTCGAAAGCGAGGATACCAATGGACACCAATCACCAACAATTTGCAACGGGGAGCAGCCCAGCTTCCATTTTTCCTCTACTCTGGCTTCACGGTGAAGACTTCCCTACTATAGAACGAGAAATTGTCGCCATTCACGAGATGGGTTGCGATGGATTCGTCATCGAATCCCGCCCACACCCTGACTATCTGGGGAATCAGTGGTGGGAAGACGTCACATTTTGCTTAAAGACCGCTCAACAGCTCGGTCTCAAAGTCTGGTTATTTGACGAGAAAATGTATCCATCCGGAGTCGCCGGCGGACTTGTGGTCAAAGCCCGTCCTGATCTCTCCCTGCAGGTCCTCACGCAAAGAAGTTATATCGTTTCCGGCCCGCAGAACCACTATCAAAGAAATGTGCGCGGTTTTACACGTGACTGGACCGACCTCGTTACGGCTGTCGCTGTCCCCGTCCTCGCCGATGGAATCCTTGATGGTCAACATATGGTAGACCTACGGCCCTATATCGAGGCATCCTCCCGCACAATGACATGGGCGGTGCCTGACGGCGATTGGCGACTTATTTTTGCCGGCACGCAGCCCCAATGGTCGGGGCGCTCCGTAGGGGAGTGCATCGACTGGCTCAACCCCGAGGCGGTCGAGACCTTTATCGCTCTCACTTATGATGCGACCTGGGAGCATCTTCAACCCTATTTTGGAAACACCCTACTGGGATTCTTTGGGGATGAAACCAGTTTCGAAAATTTTGCCGGATATGAATCTCTTTTTGGAGAAGAAACTCCGGCTATGCCGTGGACCAAACATCTACTGACCCTCTTTGAAGAGACTAAAGGCTACGACATCTCACCCCATTTGGCTGCACTCTGGTGGGATCTTGGCTCTTCAACAAACACCGTCCGCTATGACTATATGGATGTCCTCACTCAGCAGTTTAGTCGGGCCTTCTTCCAACGCATTCAGACATGGTGTGCCGACCATGACGTGCAGTTCATTGGACACCTGGTGGAAGATAACGGAGCCCACGCCCGCCATGGCTATGGTCCCGGACACTTTTTCCGTATGATGCAGGGCTTTGATATCGGTGGATATGACCTCGTGGCTCAGGTCTCTCCGGGGCAAACCGAAGGGCCACTACATTGGGGTCCTTGGCGCTGGGATGCTGGGTTTTTCTATTGGTCTCTGGCCCGCCTGGCGCGGTCATCATCCCATCTTCAGCATGGCACGGCGACCACGATGTCCGAAGCCTTCGGCGCCTATGGATGGGGACTCGGACTGCGAAATATGTTTTGGATCACCAACTGGATGCTGGTGCGCGGCACCACTTGGTTTGTTCCCCACGCGTTTAGCCCTCTATTCCCGGATCCTGATTGCCCTCCGCACTTTTTTGCGAATGGAGAAAATCCTCAATGGCCCTGGATGGCACGGTGGTCGACACACGTGCACCGTATTGGCCAGATGCTCGACGGCGGAACCCATATCGCTCCCTTAGCAGTGCTCTATCCCGCTGAAGCGGAATGGTTTGGAGATACTCCTCTGCTTGATCAGGTCGGCGAAGTTCTGGCAAAAGCGCATTATGACTTTGATATTGTCCCCATGGACTTATTAAATGATGTAGATTGCTCCTTAAGTGACGGGAAGCTTCACATTCAAAACGAGGCATTTTTGGGCCTTGTCGTGCCTGGTCTATCCTCGTTAAACGCCCAGGTGGCCGAATTTCTTGCTGCCTGTGTGCGATCAGGCGTAAAGGTATGGTACGTGGAGTCCATTCCGGACCGCAACTGGCATGGGGAGGATGGGCTAGTTCAAAACGCGGTGCATCAATCCTTATTAGAAGGCGCGTCTTGTTGCCCATTAGAGGAATTAGCTCCGGACGTCGCATCAGCCATCTCGTCCGATGTGACGGTGCGCCATTTTCCCTTGCTACAACACTATCATGTGCGACGCGACCACACCGAGATATATTTTCTCTTCAATGAAAGTACCGAGGACACCATCAGTCAGTGGATTTCATTAACCGGCACAGGACAAGTAGAAATCTGGAACAGCGATACTGGCACCGCCAGTGAAGCTCCTTGTTACCAGTCTCAGGAAAACAGCACGCAACTATTTCTCCACCTAGAACCCGGTGAAAGCACCTTGGTGACCATAGATGCCGAGAGTTCACCGGTAAGACCATACTTGGTCTCCATGGATGGAGAGAACGTTCACCGTATGGAGAATGGAGGCATTCGTCTGTGGAGTGAAACCGGCGGCCTGCACACCTGGACATGGAATACGGGAAAAGTCGGTCAGGTGACATTCCCCACACCTCCACCTGTGCATCCCCTTCTCGGCCCCTGGCATCTCAACAAATCGTCGGATGACACGCTGACCATCGATACGTTACAGGATTGGGAGCAATGGTTCCCTGCATATTCTGGATCGATTACCTATCGCACCACATTTATCTGTCGTCCCTGGGCGGATGAGATTGTGCTCCATTTGGGTGATGTCTGGGACATTGCTAAAGTGGCCATTAATGGCCACAGGCTGGAGGCGAAATTTTCTCCGACCTATCAATGGATTGTGACTCCTTGGATAACTTCTGAAGAAAACGTCTTGGAAGTCACCGTCACCAATACCTTGGGGAATCGGTTTCGAGAGGACTTGTTCACCAAGGACACTCCCATACGTTCGGGCCTGTATGGACCCGTATCCCTTCAGTATTGGAATACCGAGACTATCCTTATTGACCAATAGCAACCGGATCGAGGGGAACCGTCGGCATGGGAACCCCTCGACCCGAATTGTAACCCTGCGACATTGGAGAAGTGGTGCCAACCTAAACAATCCTCCCAAGGACAATATCGTGACCAAGGTTAATAGACACATCTACTCCATGATAGTGAGTTCCATTGTTGCATATTGTCCAGGATGCAGAAAATCACCCTCCGCATCAGTGTGGGGATTCTGGGAAATCGCTGCGCTTTGGGTAAGGCATTACCGTAGGGATTGCGTGTTTGCGGCGAGACGGCAAGAGATGCCTGCGGAGCGACCGGTTCTCTCAGATATCCCGTACCGCTCATAGCGCCCATCCACACATGAGGTTTTCTACACACCGCCTTTTTTAGGCAATGGGCTCCATCCCCTCACTCGAACGCCAAGCAGAGGAACCCTCCCTCGAAATGTCGGGTCGCTATGTCAGACGCCTTCGGTGAGGGAGAACGCAACGACGATTTTTGTACCAAACATTTTACAAAACTTGTCCCCTCTCTTCGACAGGATTTGTCACGAACCATCTGCTATTGTCAAATTACTACTGATAGCTCCAAGGAGGGCCTGACATGACACAACAAGAAGCCATATTGCTCGACAATATTGCTGAATTGTCAGAACAAATTCGCGAGCTATATAATGACCATCACTGCTTAACCGAGGTTGCATTGGTAGAGCGATCGCAAATGCTGGATCAACTCATCGTGCAATGGCACAAGCTGCATCAAGAGACCGGCCAAAAGAAGTAGGTCAGTCCACAAAATCCCTCGGAAACGCTTCTCGCGCCTCACACCAATCCTCTCCACTGCGATGACCATGAAGAGCGGTGGGGACGCGAGAAGCACATTCTCTAGCTCATCACACATGACCATTCATCCGCTGAATTCGTCCGGTGGATCCACTATCCCAGCGCCGCTCCCGTACCGGATTTCGACGGCAGCACGAGACGAATGTGAGGACGGCGCCCCCCAATCATTGCAAGAACCTGGACAACGATAGATACTCTGAAATAGAGTCTCTAGGAGGTCCACCGATCCTTTAGGTCTTCCGCGTCTCATCGCACGCCCCGCATAGATAGCGGCACCTTCCGTAGGGAAAGTGAGACATCGTGGCATGACCTCAACAATCACTGAAGCATCTTTGTCATGATCGCCCGCCCTCCAGTCCCATGTGCCGATATGGGTCGCACCCTGCCAGACATGTCATCCCGCCGGATGCGATACCCATTAGTCGAACTTTAGACATTCCCAGCCGATCATATCCTGCTGCTCGGCGGTTCGGTGAAATCCCAGTTTCTCCAGGACGCGGATGGAGGCAACGTTGTTCGAGAGACAGTTCGCGGTAATATGTCTGACGGTTGCTTGGTTCCAGACCCAATTGATGAAGACACGCCCCATCTCCGTGGCATATCCATGCCCCTGGTATGCGGGTATGATATCGTAGCCAATTTCGACCCGCCCTTGGTCATCAGGAACGGTTTTGCAGCCCATGGAGCCAATCACGAGACGATCCCCGGTATGGATAATCATGCCGCTCCATAAGCCATAGCGGGAATCGCGACGTATATTAGTGAGGGTGGTCGGTAACACAAAATGACGCACCGGGTGATTCGGGAACCCCTCGCCGAGAGTAACCCCCAATAACGGAAATAGCTGCGATGGATCATGCAAGGTCGCCTCAATCCGCTCCGCAGTCCACGAAACCATCCGCAACCGCTCTGTAATCAGTTCTGCCAATGTCATTCGTCCCCTTATTGGTGCCACTGGGGACTTTTCGTCTCTCTCAGTGGCGACCAGATGTCTTTTATGAGGTGACGAAACACGAAAATCACAGGCATTCTCCTCTAACATCGAACTGTGGTCAGAATAGCGAAGGCCTGCCCATAGATCAACTTGATTTGAGGTGCTTTATTCACCGTTGCCGCGCCAAAAGTTCTTGGGGCGGAATTTCATTGTCGAAACATTGCGCAGAGAGGATATCGACGATCTTCCCATCTCTTCTCAGGACTGGCTAACCTCAGTAGTCCAGTGGAAAAGAGACGACAGGCGGTGATGAACCCACCGGCCATCTCAATATCCATATTGTGGCATGGAAACAAATCGGCAATAACTTGCCATCACACTAGGCTCACTTCGAAAGACATTAAAGGAGTCTATGCACATGGCAAATACACGAAAGATTGTGATGTGGTCGGCCGGCGGCGTTCTGGTGATATTGATAGGGTTCATTGCCATAGGAAAATTGACCCAGCACAAGACCACAGGATTTGGGGCGGCCACCGCCTCCCAATACCTCGCAGAACATGTGACACACGGTTCCTTTTCAGGGAGTGTCACAGCCAGCGGCACCATCGTCCCCACCACAGAAGCCACCATCGAGTCCCCCAGCACCACCGGAATCTCCCAGATTGGGGTTAAGCTTGGACAAAAAGTGTCGGCTAACGCATCCGTCGCGACCCTCGCCAATGGCGCGTCGGTCGATAGCCCCATTGCCGGTACGGTGGTCTCCATTGCCGAATCCAGTGGAAATTATGTCACGGCCGGCGAAACCATTGCGACCGTCGCCAATCTCAGCACACTCTATGCCTCTATCACGGTTCCAGAAGAATCCATCACGCAGGTCAAAGCGGGGCAGTCAGCCACTATCACCCTACCGTCTTTACCCGGAAAGAGCTTCACGGGAACCGTCGTCAGTGTGGGCGAGTTAGGGTCGTCCAGTTCGTCCGGTTCCGTCACTTACCCGGTCAACATCGCCATTACCGCTCCCAGCGAGATCCTTTTAGGCATGTCGGCTAGTGTGTCTATTGACACCGGAAATCTTACCAACGCCCTATACGTCCCGACATCGGCGATTGAGACCGTCAACGGCCAAGATGAGGTTCTCGTGCCCCAAAAGAATCTTCCCACGCCCTCGTTTAGTGGTTTTGGCGGAGGAAGCGGCGGCAACGGCTACGGCGGATTTAGCGGCGGTGGATTTGGTGGTACGAGCACTCACGGCTCATCGCGTAACATTGACCGCACTATTCCTGTCGGGGTGAAAGTCACTGTCGGTCTCAGTAATGGTACCGACACCCAGATTCTTTCCGGACTGTCCAAAAACGAGCAAATTCTAGTACCGACGGCGACCAGTGCGACAACCACAACAACCCACGGAGGCGGATTTGGGGGAGCATTTGGTGGTGTGGGCGGCTTCGGTGGCATAGGAGGTTAGGCGCACATGAATTCCCTCATCGAACTCGATGCTATCTCAAAGTCCTATCGTATGGCCAATGAGACAGTGCCAGTATTGAAAAACCTCACTCTGCGCGTGCCGAAGGGTGACTATCTCACCATTATGGGACCATCGGGGTCAGGAAAGTCCACCCTCATGCAGATTTTAGGATGTCTTGACGTGCCCACGAGTGGCGCCTACTACTTTGACAATCAGGACCTCACGACTCTAAGCGATAGTCAACTGACCCCCATTCGTCGCCACAAAATCGGTTTTGTGTTTCAAAGCTTCAATCTCATTCCGACGCTTTCCGCATTGGACAATGTTGCGCTCCCACTCATGTATCTGCATGTGCCCAAATCGGAGCAACGTGAAAAAGCCCGTGAGGCGCTCAGTCGGGTGGGACTCAAAGACCGGCTGCACCATCGACCCAGTCAGCTCTCCGGAGGACAACAACAGCGGGTCGCGATCGCTCGCGCCATCGTCTCCCATCCTCAACTGATCTTGGCCGACGAACCGACCGGCAACCTCGATACCCATACGGGGAAGGCGGTGCTGGATATCTTTCAAGAACTGTCGCACACCGGACACACCATTATTATCATCACCCACGATCGTGAAGTCGCCCAGCATGGTAAGCATACGGTAGAAATTCGTGATGGCGTATTTGTGGGATCAAGCGAGGTGCCAAAATGATTGGACAGTCCATCGGAGTCGCGTTTAAGTCGATCTGGACGAAAAAATTGCGATCGCTCTTAACCATGCTCGGCGTCATTATTGGGGTAGGCGCTGTCATTGCCCTCATCGCGTTAGGCTCAGGGTCCGGAGCCTCCATTGCCAACAATATTCGCGGTCTCGGTTCAAACCTCATTGTGGCCAATGTGGGCGTGAGCCCTCTTGCGACCACCAATAGCTCCAGTCTCTCCACAGCCACTCCGCCACCGCTCACCGCGGCCCAAGCCAATGATCTCGGGGACATGAAGGGAGTCAGCGGAGCCGCTCCGGTGATGACCGACAGCGGCACCTTAGCGGTCGGAACGGAGAGCACCACCAGCCAAATCATTGGCACCAATGCGAAGTACTTAACCATTATGGGCTATCATGTCGCCGAAGGGCGATTTCTGTCGCCTCTCGACGTCAGTGCCGCCAATTCGGTCATCGTACTCGCGTCCAGTGAAGCGACGTCTCTCTTTGGCCATACCGATCCTGTCGGTAATACCGTAAGCTTAAATGGCGTCCCCTTTCGCGTCGTTGGAGTGTTAGCCGCAAAGGCCAGCGACGCAGGGGACAGTAGCGATGACTTTGGAGCCATTCCTTGGACTACCGCTGAGACTCTTTTTGGGTCAAGTGCTGGCATTACCACCGTTGATTTATCGGCGGCAACCCATGCCAACTCCACTCAAGTGGTTACGCGCATCGAGAATAAGCTCTTTGCGTGGCTAGGCTCGCCTAATGACTACACGGTAACGGCACAGTCTCAAATCCTCTCGACTCTTAGCAGCGTGACGAAGGAAACCACCTTATTGTTAGGCGGTGTAGCAGGCATCTCCCTCATTGTGGGCGGCATCGGCATCATGAATATTATGCTGGTCTCTGTCACAGAACGCACTCGAGAGATTGGCATTCGAAAGGCGATTGGCGCGTCGACGGGTAATATCCTCTTTCAGTTCTTGATTGAATCCTTGGTGTTAGCGGGCGTCGGAGGCCTTCTCGGTGTGGGCGTGGGGATCTTGGGCGCACATATCATGCATGCGAGCTTTGGCATGTCAACCATCGTCTCCCCGGATATCCCGCTCCTTTCATTTGGATTTGCTTTGGCAGTCGGACTCATCTTTGGGCTCTGGCCCGCCACGCGCGCCTCGCTCTTGCGCCCAGCGGATGCGTTGCGTAGCGAATAGCGGTGAAGGCGGGATGAGCGCCTCACTCGGTTCGGCTTAATCCCGTCGCAGCGCGAATCATTATCGGTATCTAATCAGAAAGAAGGAAGCCATATGACAAAGTCAGTTAGGAAATCCACCCATTTTCGGTATTGGTGGTCACTCGGGGTCAGTGTTCCTTTAGCGGGATTGGGACTCTTTCTTTCCTGGGGTCACCCACACCCGAAAACCGTCCAAGCAGCCAGCCTCACGTCAGCGACCGTTCGTGTCGGTACCATTACCAAGCAGATAGCTCTGAAAGGCTCCGTGGTCAGCCTTCAGCAAGTCGCTGTGAGTTATAGCGGCGCCACCACGTCGGTTGCGAAGGTCAACGTGTCGACCGGCAATGCCGTGACATCGGGAACCGTCTTAGCCACCATGGCGAATGGCAGCACGCTGGTCTCGCCGTTATCGGGAACGGTGGTAGCCATTGATCTGAACGCCGGCGACCTGGTGCCGAGTAGTAGCAGCACCACCACCTCCACTGCTCCCAATACCTCTTCCAACACCAACACCAGCAGCGGAGGCTTTGGACACGGGTTTTCCCGCGGGGGAGGGACGACTACCGCGACACCCACACAAGCGATCGCGACGGCACTCTCGCCGCTTTCCATCACGGTGGCCAACATCTCCGATGTGGCTATCAGCGCTAACATCTCGCAGCTTCAAGTCCACGACATTGCCGCCGGCGATGCCGTCTCCGTAGTCATTCCAGGAGAGCCGGGCATTCTCTATCATGGCACTGTGTCGGAAATCGCGATGACTGCGTCAGACAGTGGTACTTCGGTCAGTTATCCCGTCAATATCTCCTTAACGGTGCCTAAAGGTGACCCTATCCCACTTCCGGGCATGTCGGCCCAACTTGAGGTAAACACCCAAGAGGCTCAGGGTGTCACCATTCCGATCACGGCCGTCTCGCAAACGGCTCACGGTCAATATACGGTGAAACTGGCTTCGGGTCGCACACAGCCAATCTCCGTCGGGCTCACTGGGGTCAATCGCGTGATTGCCTCCTCGGGGCTCAGGGCGGGTGAGAAAATTCTGGTCCCGGCATCCTCGAGCATCAAAAAGCCCCAGGTGACAGTGGAAGTACTTCCCAGTGCGTCCCCATTTGGCGGTTCCGAGCAAGGGGTGACGCTAGGCGATTAGTGGCAGTATAAAGTGCCGCACATTAAGTCCAGGTCAGATTTCAGGAACAAATATCATGAGATATCCACAGTTTGCCATGAACATCGCGCGCCGATATTCATTACCAAGAACGGTCCTGGGGACTTCAGAATCGTCCTATGCCCGACGGGATTGGCCGCCACTGTTGTATGCGAGTTATGGACTTCACGCGAGGCTTCTGTCATATCGAAGCGCGATGAGTTGAGCCGATGCTGGCATAAGAAGCGAAGGTGCGGCGACCACACCCCACACACATCCTCTCTTTCTCCGTGATCCGGATTATCTATTATGGCCACTGCCTAAGATGTCGGCAAACGGAGGAGCCGCTTTCGTCCGCCTCCAGCACGGCTTGTACAAACCAAAAGGCCCGCGTGGCCCGTCGCAGCACCACCCCCCCGAAAAGCCACCGCTCTTCTTCGAAGACACCAAGAAATGTGCCGCGAATCCTGTCAGAAACGGTGTATTCCAGTGTCTCATCTGACATCTTCGCCCCACATTGCCCTTTTTTTGACATTCTCCCCCATCATTGGCAGGTGCGGTATAATTTACGGGTTAACCAACCGGAATTGAATAACGAAAGGACGATCCCGATGCACGAAGATGCCACGATTGCTGATATGATTCAAAACCGACGTTATGACCAGGCCCGAGGGATGGCTCTTGATCGGCTGCGCAGCAGTCGTATGGATGCGCAAGCTTGGGTCTTTCTCGGACAAGCCATGGTCGGAATGAAAAAGGGCACCATGGCCGGAAAGAGCTTTGAACGGGCGTGGTTACTCGACCCGTTTGCCAATTGGATTCAAAAGGCGCTCTATGATGTGCGTCACACCCCCGCCGGCTCTCAGGATCCCCAAGTAACCCGCGCCCTGGATGTGCCTCGCGTGACCGTCAGTGCCTGTATTTTGACTCACAACAGCGCCAGGACCATTAAGGCGTCGCTCACAGCGCTTGACGGGGCGGTTGACGAAATCATCGTGGTCGACACCGGCTCGGAAGACGAGACCGTAAAAATCGCTGAAGAACTCGGAGCCACCATCTATCGTTACGAATGGAAGGACGACTTTGCCGCGGCCCGCAACCATGCGCAATCCAAAGCACGACACAACTGGATTATCCATATTGATGCCGACGAAATCCTCTTCCCCGATGATCGCCCCAACATCCGTCTTGCAGCAGGACTGCTACAGGCCACCAACACCTCAGTGAATATTCTGCAGGTTAACCGCATTGGAGACCAAACCAGCGTGCAACAAGCGGGACGCCTCTATCAGCGGTCAACCGGCCAACATTGGATTTATCCCGTTCACGAGTTCTTGGAACCGCGTGAGGGATATCGTACAGCCCGTCTTCATCTCCGACCGATGCGCATCCGTGTAAGTCATGATGGATATGACCCGAGTGTCTCTCCCGTTCAAGAAAACATGGAACGCAATGTCCGCATCATCGCGGAAGCACTCGAGACCGCCCCCCAGGATCCGATTTTGCACTACTATCTCGGCCGCAATTATCTCTCACTAAAGGAACAAGACAAGGCTATCGCCTCGCTCGAAGAAGCGGACCGTTTAAGCGGCGATAATCCCGATTTGGCGATCATTCCTGATTTACGAAAAATCCTCTATACCATCTATTCCCGTCAAGGTCACGGTGAGCGGGCGCTACAAGAAGTGGAAAAGCTGGTGTCAGACCGTCCTGATTATCCCGATGGTTGGTATATTCGTGGGGCCATCTATAAGAATCGAGGAATTGTGCCCGAAGCCGAACGCTCCCTCAAACGCGCCATTGAAACCCGCTTTACCTATCGCGGTTCGGAGCCGTTTGATGTGGCAGTAGACCAAAAGGCACGGCAGTTGCTTCAAGAGATGGGATTTCAAGCTTAAAATGTCCTCCATTAACCAGGTTAAGTCCCTCGCGGCGGGAAAACCGTGAGGGGCTTAACCGTCTTCTTGACATCACCAAAGGGGAAGGAAAGTGCCCTCTAAAAAACCCCAGGGCGACTCACCGTCCGCTCTCGTGATGAGCGGCATCGTCGGTCAGCTAGAACGATCTCTCAAACAGTCTCCAGTGTCCACATACGATAAGGGACACAGTGTCTCTGAGCCGTGACCAGTTCCTGAATTTTTTCCACAGCTCTAAAGAGCCTAACTGATCAAAAGCCGTCCATAATCGATGGAGTGCAGGCGACATGTTGACGATCGCAGCTCGAGCCACTGAAGCGACCAAAGCCGTATATCGCACGGAGCAGAATAACTAAGTAAGGTGGTTTTCTTTTCGCTTGTAGGTTAACCTTTTCGGCGTCTTACGCCATGAATGCAGTGCGTGTCCGTCGCTTCTTGAATACCATCGCGTGGACCACTAGATTCGGGATGTGCGCGATCCTTAATGCACAATCCACAATATTCACGTCTTTCCACTAAGGTAGGCCCACGCCCCGCCTTGCGACGGTCCCCACAACATGGACAATACCAATAGTACATGTCACCAGCTCCTTTTCTGGAACCGGGATAATATTATACCATATATTGACACACTTTGTCCAGTCATGGTCTCCCTTATGCAAGATAACGTCAAAGTCGTGACGTAAGCCATAGCGATTTTCGGGAGTCGGGCCTTTGATAGAGAACCCAACGAGGTCAGCCGAGAACGGCCACCTGGCGCCCAACATGGAAGTTAACCGGTCGTTTACGACCGCGAAAATATCGCATGGATTCCGCAGGGAATTATGGGAAGAGTAGGCGTGCAACCTGTTGCGGATGTCGATGCAAGTAATGCTCGGCGCGTTGAATATTCGGCACCCGCACGTCACGGAGCAAGCTAATGGCCGTATTACGCAAAGTGGCCATGACACGCGGCCCATTCTCTGTGCGCACTTGAGAGCGGTCTTCATCATAGACCACATCGCGAACCCAGTGGAGACGGGTCTCGATGCCCCAATGCCCGCGAACGAGGCACACGACCGTCGCCGCATCGGCCGGATCCGGGGTCAGACCGGGATAGTCCCGGGCGTTCGGTGGTGCTACCGGACATCACATCTTTGAAGATTTTCTCGCATCCGGCTTAGTGAAGTGCGTCTTCCTGGAGGGCGAGCGTTTGATCGGCCGTCGAGACCCGGGCATAGCCGATTAACAATTCTCGAGAGTACCGGGTGCCACCATGGCCACCCCAGTCCGGGTAAAGTCCCCCTGGTTGTAGGTCATCACGGTGGCCTCCATCCGTAGGGCCGCAGCGGCAATGTGACAATCCACAAAACCGGGGCCACGATCCCACATCAAATCGGCCGCTCGCCGGGCGTCTTGATGTGGCACAGGGACCACATGGAGTCCTGCGATGAGGGCCTCCGTTCTTCGCAACTCATCCTGTCGAACCATCCGGAACAATTCCGACACGGTCAACGCCGAACACAATAGCTGCCCGTCGGAGGCCGCTGCCTCCAACCAGGCGACCGCATGGACCTTACCGCGCAACACCCAAACCAGGACGTCGGTATCCACCATATACCGGGTCATTGCGGGAACCGTTCCTCGTGGGCCCGGAGCTTCCGCATGAACTCCACCAATTCTTCCACCGTATCGGGAATTTCCTCATGATCCTTCCATGCCCCGGCAGCTTCTCGAATCGCCGCCAGTTGGTCCCGCCGCCGGATTTCATGGCGTACCGCCTCAATCACAAACTCCTCGGGTGTTTCGGTAGCCACCCGTTGGACGGCCTCCGCCAGATCAGTTGGCAAAGAGACTGTAAACGATTTTTCGATGGTCACTCCCATTCCTCCTACCTCTTTGTTTTGTCCTTTTTCCGACCTCTGGCGCAATCTTGCAAGGTTTTTCGCTTCGGTTCCCTCTCGAACGCTTCCACCACCGACATCACGTTAGCGAACCCTACCATGTCTCACAGCACCCTTTTCGCACCTAAAAATTGGAAGAATCGGGTATTCTTCTTCACGGTGACGACTTCCGTACGGGTGGCTCCGTAAAGACGGTTAGCGGCATTTGGAGTGCCTCCAAAATGGCTCGCAAGGTGGCATGAAAAATCGTCGGGAGGGCCACCGTACGCTGGCCTGTCGCGGTCTGGGTCACCTGAAGACTCTCCAGATGGCGCACGATTTCGTGCCCGGTGGGGTTTTTCAGCACGCGACGGGAGGGCGAGGGGATGACGACCGGGGCGGCGCGGATGCGCCGCTCGACCAGACTATAAAGAAGACAGGCTATCAATAGCACGTAGCCTAACGCTTCCACCCGCTCCGGCTTTTTGACAAAGAGCGCATCGACAAAGAGAGGATCCTTCAGAAAGTGAAAGTGCCGTTCGACATGCACCTGACCCTTGTATTCGGCCAGTAAAGCCGCTGACCTCCACGCCGGACCACTCTGCCCACTGGCGCGAAATTTCTGCACCCGCTCCCACCATAGGTTCTGTAAGGCCATCCGCTCGACGGCTGTCATCGTCCTACCACTCCTTCACGGCGTATTCACCTCAGTATGGATCTGCACGATGCACAGTGGTAGGTGGGGACAGATTGACGCTTACAAAAAAGCGAGGGGATCCGCGGTCGGTTCGAGCGAATAAGCTGTTATGATGACCACGGACATTTTTTGGAACGCCTGGGGAATACCGTCGGCCCGCATTCCAGAGCCCTGGCGTTTTCCTTTCCGAAACTGTCGCTCTATGGTGATTGTATCGACCACGTGTGGAACCAGCACCTGCGTCACCGATTGGACCTTTAAGCGCCGCAGAAAAACACAGGCTATACGGGAAAACTTATCTCATCCAGTTCTTGCGCGATGGCACATTCATGCGCCTTTTGTTCGCGAATCAAGCCATTTGCCGACACTTGCTGAGACAAGTCGAGAAGCTCGCGCCAGCCAACTCGCGCGACTAGTAGAGATCCTATATCGGTTCTATACTTTCTGCTATTGGTATGACCCGCGCCGGGTTCCCCGAAAATTTTGTCCGTCAGAACCGATGAGCGCCGTCGCTGACGGCAGCAGCTACAGGACGCTGAATACTTCCGCGAGCATCCACAGCCTTCCCTAATGCCAAGCATGCCGCGACGCGCCCCTACTCTCCGCTTACGACGAGACTACGGGCCTTTTGCGGTTTTCGTTGAAATCATGCCAATCCTTGGAACCGATGACCACATCTAAGATCGTAGCCGCGTTAGCCAACCCCGTGCCAAGATGCAGTATGGCAAAATTAGCTCCTTCGCGGATTGGTAAGAATGCTTCCTGTATAGGAATATCCTTGGCCACGATAGATATATCTTCCACGCGATTCCCATTCAAAAAGCTTAAACTTAGCAAGGGTGGCATCGGCCGATTTACCTTTATTATCCCGGTTGTAGCAATAGTCGCTAGGGATAACGCTCCGCCGATTGACTTCAGGATACTTTGTACATACCCGGTCGATTATTTCCTCCGTGGTAAAAACATCGCCAACAGTAACGCCCGTGAAGGCGATTCTAACTTTGTCTAAAATTGTCAATTCCATATTGCTTCCAGCCATTGGGGACCCACCCTTCCCTATTTTGGGGGTATCCTACGAAAAGCGCCTCCGCCATTCCCCCACAGGCTGAAGACTCTACCGCACAGCATATTGACATAATCTTATATGCGGCAACATACCATAAGTTAAGGCACGCCGTACAAAACCCTTCGGGCTAGTGCACTCTACGTACTCAAATACGCAAGTACCATTCTAAAGACGGACCATGAATTCCTGCCGCAACCTTTCATTTCTCAGCAATTCGTCAGGGTCATCGGATAGTCGCATGAAAAGCAAGCCCGATACCAAACCACTACCAGAGACATGCTCTAAGACCTTTTCGAGCGAAAGGAAGAGGTATCTTCACAATAGTAGCTTGCACGGTTTGAGCCGAGAGAACTTAGGATAGTTGGCTATGCTAGTTCCGTAAATCTAGACGCTCTTCGCGGCCAGAAAGTTGGAACGTCTCAGTCTCCGGGTTTCGAAGCCGCCTAGGCCTGCGGCTGACTCCATGGGGAACCGTCCGCGAGGTCATTTTATGACCCGTGACGTTGAATAAAATTCCGCTCAAGTTACCGTCGGCCCTGGTCACGCAACGCAGTAATAGTTGCAGACTACTCGTCAGCCAACAGATAGTCCATCCTCCGCGCGGCCTCCACTTGCATGTTCGGTAGCAAGTGGCCATCGTGCTCGAAGCGCCTCACTATCACGTTCCGTTACCCATCGGGTGGCCGTTGGTGGGTTTCCTTGTGTTCTACGACATCGTCCTCTGGTTGACGTGGCGTTTCGTCGATTTCGTCACCTATGGCACCACCTTAAGTCTCATTGCCATGGGTCTCGATACCCTTTTAGCCGCCCTGGTACTACTGCAATTTGCCTTTCCCACGAATACCGATTCACCCGTTCTCCTTCCTCTTATGTTCTGATTGTTGCAGAACTCAAGGTCCGTGTCCATTGTGAGACATGTTGTTTTGAGACCCGAGCAACAGAAGACCGCGCGTCGCCTCCTCAAGAAGTTGCGTCAGGAGAGCTTGCCCCGTCTTGAGAAATATGAGCAGCAACAGGCGATCTGCGGGGATCGCAATAGCTCCAGCCAGACCGATCCCGATGCCACTTTTATGCGCATGAAAGACGACCATCTCAACATAGGGCATCTCAAGCCGGCCTACAATATCCAAATTGGCACCGAAAATCAATTCATTGTCGGGTACAGTGTGCATCAACGTCCCGGGGATACCCTCTGCTTGATTCCGCACTTGGAGCATGTCCAGCAGCAACTGGGGCGGATGCCTGACGCTATCGTGGCGGATGCCGGCTACGGCAGCGAAGAAAATTATGCCTATCTTGAGCAGCACCGCCGCACGGCGGTGGTCAAATTTAATACCTATCGCCTCGAGAAAACCCGAAAGTGGCGACCACAAATCAAGCGCGTAGAGAATTGG
>NZ_JBYCKN010000024.1:0-3800 GCF_057473405.1 Sulfobacillus sp. TH-112 | reverse complement strand
TTGACCCGTTCCCATGCCGAACACGGTCGTCCCCCTCGCGTACGCTGAGACTACTGGTCCCGCAGGGGACTGGGATCATCAGGCCGTGCCGACCCATATTATTTTAAGAAAATATCGTACAAAGTGCCCTCGCGATGGGGGCTTTTTTTTGTTATCGTTACCACCTAACGAATCGACTATACAGAGTTTACCCATCGACTAGGTATTGCATGCTGCGCGCATCTCGAGATAGGCACTCATAGATTCCTCTTCCTCTATTTTCATCAGGGATTGACCAAATAGGAGGCCATGGCAGAGCGGTATGTCAGTATTCCCCTCATGATGGCTAACTTTTCTACGAGATAGAGCGCGGAGTTTGTATCGATTTCGAAAGTCGCGTGATATGGTCCATAGCGTGGGAATCTAAAAAATCCCCATAGCGGAGTTTGTTAGGTCGGGTGAAGAGGGGCAGTCAGCAAAAAGGACCCCTAAAGAAAGGCCTCGCGATTGTACCGCTTGCCGCGCGGCTTCGGTCTCTCTGGCATGCTTTCATACAATTAAGGAGAGTAGAATTTCGCGATGCGGGGGCCATCCTCGCCAAGGAAATGGGGCATGGTGATAGACGAGGAAAGATTACGCTGGTGTACTGCTCGAGGGTTGAAGAACGCTAAAATGGGCAACGTGGTATAAGCGGCGACCATCGTTGGAGAAAGTTATGACCACGTCTGCCCGCAATACGCGCAACGTTCCAAGGTGCGGATCGAGTTGAAGACCCCACACTGGCTGCATAAAAAATGTCTGAATTTACCCATTTGATTCTTTGTCTCGTGACATTCTGGACAGTGCTCCACACCAACGTTGCTGTACATCTGATACCATCGCAAAAGTCGACGATTCGTTTGCCATGATGGAATTTCTCCTTCTTATTACTTCCAAGCTTCCGGCATGCTTTGCTATTCGGAAGCTTGTCCCCTTTGATTGCAATATTTATAGCAGAAGAATGTCCGAAAGAAAGACCGAAGGAGTAATGAACTGGATCCCTTTGTAGACGTCGCCCAAAGGGAAGTCACTTTTGTCATCGGTAATCACGTATTGGGCTTCTCCCGCAACGGCTGTGGCTAAAATAGGATGATCCCAAGGATCCTTAATTTTGTCCCAATAAGGCCAGGGGACAGCGCTGGAAACCATGGTCCAATATGGTTCAAGCAACTTCATCATTTTTTTGGAGCTTTCGGAGCATTTGTGTCGCTCGCCTTCTGAAAGCCCTTTTTTTTAGCCCAGTTCCATGTGAGTACAGGATATAATTCTCCAATAATCTAAGGAGACCAGATAGGGGTAAACAGCTCTAATTGTGCGGCGGAATAGAGGTTGTTTCGAATGTGATATGAAACAAGGGCATTCGTGTCACAAACGGCACGAATTGAGACGAGGGTTTCTGCCATATCGGATACCTACCGAGACGCCCGCTTCTCAGCATTCCTTTCCTATGAATCGATATCCGTCAAACGTGCCATCCTAATCATGTTTCGCATTTCAGGTACTCTCCGCCATTGCGACCACGCCTGGTCGCTGACTACCGTACGCCCCTTAACGCTCTTGAGTTCGATGTTGTGTTTGGCCGCTAAGATTTCGATAAGACGCGGGGACCCCCCCCGAGATTGGCAGCGACCGACGGTACGTTACGATAAACATGGAGCGCGCGAGGCTTTTGAGAAGGCTTGCGAACCACAATGCGTCCCTTTGAATCGCGTGTCAATTGGATATCACGGTTTGCCAGGCATGCCTTCTTGGCGTGCTCTGCCACTGTGGTTCCTCCTTTCTCATATGCGTAACTTCTGCTTTTTAAATCATACCCCAATGTGGCAACTCCACTCATTGTGGGACATTTTGGTCCAGCGTGTTTAGTTCAAGAAAAACAGTATACGGTCAACTGTCAGTGGTGAAAGCCCGATGAGTCGTGTGATGGCTGTTGTGAATCAAAAAGGCGGTGTGGCGAAAATTACCACCGGGGCCAATCTCGGGGGCGCGTTGGCTCAAGCAGGACAACGTGTTCTGTTAATCGATAGTGACCTGCAGGGATGATTCCCATTAGTCTCGGCCAAGATCCCGGTGCGCTACGTGGTCCTATGCTGTACGAGGCCATGGTTTTGGCGGAGGAAGGGGTCCACAAGGACCTGAAGGACGTTATTTTAGCTGACTAGCAAGGCGTGGACTTGATTCCCGTAAATTTAGATCTAGCGACCGCTGAGATTGATTTGAATGCCCAATATGCTCGGGAATATGCTCTGTTACGTTTGTTGGCGCCCATACGGGATGCCTACGACGCCATTCTGATTGATTGCCAGCCACAACTGGGCATTCTCACCATCAATGCGTTGGTGGCGGCCGACGGCGTACTGGTATTGGCCACTAACTATCTCTCCCTCCGACGCCTCCAACTGCTCTTACGTACCGTGCGGCTTGTGCAATCTCGATTGAATGCGAGTCTGCGGATTGAAGGCCTGTTGCCGACGCGCTACGACCGTCGCACAAGCCATCACCAAGAAGCGTTGCAGGAAGTGCGTCGGGTCTTCGGTCCTCAGAACATCCGCGTCTTTGATACCGTGATTCCGCGGAGTGTGCGCTTTGAAGAGTCCCCGATTCTTCGTACTTCTGGAGCAATTAGAAGAGTGTGCTGTGGCGAGTTACATCTTGGGGCATGTTATCCAATGGGGGACCATTGCGTTTGTTGGTGGTTCAGTGTTGGGCTTTACGGCGGCATCGCTGTACCTGTTATTCTCCCGGAACCGTAGCGTTAGTGATCGAGGTTGATGGCCGAAAAGCTCGGAACGGTATAGGACTTCTGTTGATTTGATTTTTATTTAAGTGTTAGGAAGTTAATCACCTGGATTCGGGGGCGATAGCGTAGTAGCGTCTGCGCTTGACCATGGTTCGTAGGGGCCGCCGTCGGAGGTTCCCAACCAGCGGCAGGGGAGCATGCCGTCAATACGAACCGCATATTTCCACATGGGTCGGTCGTGCTGAGAACGGAAGATTGAGCCAAGAAACGAGGAAATCCAACCAGAGTTTTCACATAGCCTTTTATTTTGTTTACAGATTGATTAGGCTCGCCTTTGACTCCATTCGTTGGGAAGGCGCCTTCAAAATGCATAGCGCTATCCGAACGTAAAGAGTGACCTAATTGATGTCGGCCACGGGATGTTAATTTGGTGGGATGGGCCAAATTGAGGTTCTGATTTCGGATGTTCAAGAGAGATGTCTTATCGGGCCGGGAGGTCACGTCACATCGCTTCATAAATAAAAGTTGTATCGCTTGTGAGATTCTGCATAAAAGGGTCCCAGGGCGAGTGCTTTAGGTGGTGCGATTTTTCGGAGAACGTTGTCGACATGTCATGGGCATGAGCCACTAGATGGTATGGAAATCACACTCATCGGTGCGATGAGATGCCTATTGGAACGGTGCCGATCGTATTTATCATAGGGAGAGAGGCGGTCCGCTGGCAGCGTGTTGAGTCTATGTTACTGAAGTGGGAGCGTCTGGGGTACAGGTTCGGGGAAAGCCGTCGAAAATACATTTGAATTTATATCAATTTGTTGTGATTTACTAGTTGCATAACCCCGATCAAACGTGCATAATAGCAAAGTTGCTTTGAGGTCGAGTGTGAAGTTACGACGTAAATAAATTCCACTAGACAGTAACGATTCGACAAGGTATAATAAATTTTGCTGTCGCAAGACAGTCTCGGTCCTTGAAAACTATATCATCATGCCACGCAAGATGAAGTACAAGAACGACCAACGATTGAACAGAGTCATGGAGA
>NZ_JBYCKN010000023.1:0-10329 GCF_057473405.1 Sulfobacillus sp. TH-112 | reverse complement strand
GGACCTGGAAGAGGATCTCGTGCATGGTGGGGGCCAGATCATCCCGGCGCATCGCCCGGATCACCGCGTCCTTTGCCTGAGCAGCCGCTCGTGCTTCACCTCTTTGCACCTCTTTCTGCTATGGAAGACCCGGTCCGCGTTGCGACTCTTTCAGTGACAGTATAATGATCTTCCCTATGGAAGGTCAGACACTACACCCTTGAGTGTCCTCGACGGCCATGTGATTACTTGCTTTCCTTCAATATGCGCCAGTTCTCGTAAATTTTCTAGCGTCGTGCGTTGTGATGTGCGGGATAATAAGTTAAAGTTATGAACAAAGTGGTTTTAGGATTCGCAATTGGCCATCTTTCTGCGAGCGGAATCATCGGTTCTAACTGGGAGGAGGGGGAACCTTTGAGACTCGTGACGGCGTCCGCGCCTACAATGAAACGTGTTAACCGAGCGACGATATTAACTGTGTTGAAAAACACCAACGGTATTCCGCGCTCCCAAATTGCGGCACTGACCGGGTTGACTAAGGCGACGGTGACCAACCTGGTGGGGGAATTAATTGAGGAAGGACTTGCCCAGGAAGAAGCTAAAAGCCGGTCGACTGGTGGTCGGCGCCCCATCCCTATAGTACTGAATCCCTATGCCAAATTTGTGTTGGGAGTGGATGTCGGCATCCACGAATTGCGAGTGGCTGCTGTGGATTTAAAATCCCGTGTAATCGATAAATGGACGTATCCGGTTAGACATGTCGCCGGCCCCGGCCACTTTCTTCAGATCCTGGAAGACGTGATTAAACGGTCGGTCGAGACACTCACGGGTTCGAATAACCTGTGGTCCCACGACAAATGGTTGGGAGTCGGTATCGGCATGCATGGGCTCGTGGATAGCACTCAGGGGACGGCTGTTTTTGCACCGCACTTCGATTTACATGAGGTTAAGATTTGTGATTATCTTCATGAACGATGTAAGGTGCCGGTTGCGTTGACCAATGATGTACGGGCGATGGCGTATGGCGAGCTCTCCACACTCATGTCGGAACAATTATCGAATTTGATCTTTGTCAATGTCGGTATCGGTGTTGGTGCTGCTATTGTGCTGCATGGCCAATTATTGGAAGGCGTGGCGGGAATTGCTGGAGAGATTGGCCATAATGTGGTCGAACCCGGAGGACGCCGGTGCGCCTGTGGACGGTATGGCTGTCTGGAAACAGTATGCTCTGGGCCTGCCATTGCCGAACGGGCTATCGAGGGTGTGAGAGGGGGGAGGAGTAGCGTCATCAGTGATTTGGTTCAGGGAGACCTCTCTCAAGTGACCGCTCATACAGTATTTCAAGCGGCCGAGTTGGGCGATGCGGTGGCACAGGATGTGTTTCGCGCCGCAGGACGGCATCTTGGACAAAGTTTAGGATATCTTGTCAATGCTCTCGATCCACACTTAGTGATCATTGGAGGGGGAGTGAGTCTCGCCGGAGTGCACTTATTTTCTCCACTTCAAGAGCAATTTGATCGTGTCGTGATGGAGCGAATCCGTGCACACGTGAAAGTCACCAGTAGTCACTTGGCGGACGCGACCCAAATCGGAGCGGCGTCGTTAATACTGAATCGGATGTTTTCTCCCGATTTTTCTTATCGTGTGAGTCCGTAGCGAGGCTGATGATTTTTTTATAAAGGAGAACGAACCATGGCAGAGTTGCGCTATAATCCGCTATTGTCTGATTGGACGATGGTTTCTCAAAATCGGCAGCACCGTCCGGCAGGGAGGGCGGGGGCGTGTCCTTTTTGTTTAGGGTCCGATAAGGTGCCGGATTCCTACGACGTCTACGCCTATGATAACGACTATCCAGTGTTGTCCGAGTCTCCGCCGACGCCCGATTCGGTGGCGTTCGGGCCCTACCGAACGGCCCCGGCATATGGAAAGTGCGAGGTCATTTTGTACTCGCCCGATCACCAGGCTACCCTGGAATCGCTGTCGTTGGCACATGTGGAGCGACTCATCACCCTATGGATACACCGCATGGAGGTATTAAAGGCCGATCCAAAGCATCAATATCTCTATATTTTTGAGAATCGGGGGGCGGAAATCGGCGCCACCATTACGCATCCCCATGGTCAAATCTATGCCTATCCGTACATACCGTTAAAGATTCAACGGGAGTTGACGAGTTGTCGCGAGTACTTTGAGCAACAGGGACACTGTCTTATCTGTGCCATGACCGTTGAGGAAGAGCGATTTCAGGGACGCATGCTTTATCAAAGCGAGCTTTTTTCGAGCTATGTACCCTTTTTTACGGACTATCCGTATGGGGCCTTTGTGATTCCGCGCCGCCATATTAGTTCACTCTTAGACTTAACTTCAGCGGAGCGCCGTGAACTAGCCGGCCTCTTACAACGTGTCACCGGAGGATTAGATGCTCTGTACGACCGGCCCATGCCATATATGATGGTGCTTCACCAGGCACCGGTTAATGGGACCTCCGTGGACGACTTCTATCATTTCCACATTGAGTTTTATCCGTCGCTATACTCTGCAACGAAACTTAAGTATCTGGCATCGTCCGAGTCGGGTGCCTGGGCACCGGCCAATCCAGCGGCCGTTGAAGTGACAGCCCCCTTATTACGGGAAGCCATGCTGAGTGTAGGGAGACGAGAACGGTGAGAGACGAAATTCAACAGGCGGTCGAGATGTTTACGGAAAGGTTTGGTGCTAGTCGGGATGAGGTGCGGATATTTTTCGCCCCTGGGCGTGTCAATCTCATTGGAGAGCATATTGATTATAATGGCGGAAACGTTTTGCCAGGCGCTCTCGGTCTCGGTATCTGGATGGTGTGTCGTTCTCGGCAGGACCATCGTTACCGATTTTCATCGACCTTGTTTGCCGGTGTCGTTGATATCAAAGAGGCTGACCTTCTTTACCGCGAGGCGGATGGCTATGCCAACTACCCGAAAGGGGTGATCTCTCTGTTGAGAGATCGCGGGATCGAGACATCAGGGCTCGATTGCTTCTTTCACAGTACCCTTCCCAGTGGATCCGGTCTTTCCAGTTCAGCAGCCATCGAACTGGTCACGGCCTATGGCGTGACTTGCATGGCCGACGCGGCTATCTCTAAAATCGAGCTCGCCCAGTTAGCCCAAGTTGCAGAAAACCAGTACCTGGGCGTGCAATGTGGCATTATGGATCAGTTTGCGGTGGCTTTGGGACAACGCAATCACGCCATCTTGCTTAACTGCGATACCTTAGCTTATGAATATGTGCCGGTGGCGTTGGGCCAATATGCTTTAGTCATTATGGATTCTTGTAAGCCGAGGGCCTTGGTAGATTCGCTATACAATGAGCGGCGTCGCGAATGCCTGGACGCCCTCACAGAACTGCAACATAGGCTGCCGCATCTTCACAATTTGACTGACCTGACTTACCAAAAGTGGGAGCAAATGCGCTCGCTCCTCCATGACAGGACATTGCGAAAGCGCGTGGATCATGTGGTCAGCGAGAACGCCCGCGTGAACCAAGCGGTCGACCGATTACGCGTGGGCGATATCTTAGGGTTCGGCGCACTACTAACCGAATCGCATCGGTCTCTGGCGAAAGATTATGAGGTAACAGGTCCGGAACTGGATGCATTAGTGCAAGCGGCTCATGATGCCCCTGGATGCGTTGGATCGCGGATGACAGGAGCAGGATTTGGGGGATGCGCCATCGCTGTGGTGGAGAACGCCTCGGTAGATCACTTTTTTGAGGCGGTTCGGCAACAGTATGCGGCACAAATAGGCTATGCGCCGCAATTTTATGCAAGCCAATTGGGAGATGGCGTCCGCGAATGGCCGCGCTTTTGATGAGAGAGGGGCAGTGTAGTCGTCTTGTCCACGAAATTATCTAAATATGGGATCATAATGGCACATAGTAAAAATATTTTACAAACTTATTGTCAATGGTAGAAGATTTGGTTTATTATCCTGGAAGGATCAGCCATCAAGGAGCTGATTGCAACACACATCGTCTTGGGGAGTTCACAGATGACGTTGGGAGGCAATTATGAAACCATATAGCAAACAGATGGCGTTAGGTGCGATAGGGTTGATGGCGGTAGGAACCATCGCGGCAGGATGTGGCTCGACAGCATCGGCTGCAGCTTCTTCAGGTCCGGCGGCGAATACCGTTGACATTTTCAGTTGGTGGACGGGTACAGCGAGTAGTAAAGCGCTGAATACATTTTTCGAAGCGTTTAAGGCTCAGTATCCTGGCATCAAGGTGGTTAACGATGCCGTCTCTGGAGGAGCTGGGTCGAACGCGAAGGCGGTGCTGGCTAGTCGCATGAATGCGGATAAGCCACCGTCCACATTTCAGGTCCACGTAGGTAATGGTTCGTTGAAGTCTTGGGTAGAAGCTGGGAAGTTAGCGCCATTAAATTCTCTCTTTAAGTCGCAAGGATGGTACAACGATTTTCCGAAGTCCTTGCTCAAACTAGCCACCTTCAATGGTAAAATCTACGCGGTGCCAGTGGATATGCAGCGAGCAAATGTGCTGTGGTATAACGTCAAGATATTTAAGGAGTATCATCTGACACCTCCGACTAGCTGGACGGAATTCGTGACGGATGCCAAAATATTACAATCTCATGGAATTACCCCGATGGCGCTTGCCAATCATGGCAATTGGGAAACGACCTTGTTGTGGAGCGACATTTTGTTAGGCACGGTCGGCTATAGCAACTACAACAAAATTATGGATGGCAGCATTCCTCTCAACAGCGCTGGGGTCAAACAGGCGTCAGAGACCTATCTAGAGGTCATGAAGTATACCAATTCGAATGCCTCGTCTTTGCATTGGGCGCAAGCTGACCAGATGGTGGCGCAAGGGCAAGCGGCCATGAACGTGATGGGGGATTGGGCCGCGGGATACTTTACCACAACGGCAGGGCTCACCCCAGGAAAGCAGTTTGGATGGGCTCCTACTCCGGGAACAAAGGGAATATTTGCTGCCGTGTCAGATGCGTTTGGACTGCCCACCGGTCTTTCCGGGAAGGCTAAGCAGAATGCCATCGATTTCTTGAAGGTTCTTGGATCGAACAAGGCTCAGGAAAAATTTAACCCCCTCAAAGGCACCTTTTCGCCACGCCTCGATGCCAATCCGGCTGATTATAACGCCTATTCCCGATCAGCGATGGTCTCTTATAAGAAGGACCCTCTGGTCTTGGTTCCCGGTCAGGGCGGGCTAAATCCGGGATTTACCACCGCTCTCGAGAACGATATGAGTCAGTTTACGGCCAGTAAGAATGTGAATGAGTTCGTTTCCGAACTCACCTCAGCGGCGAGTTCGAACCCCTTAAATTAAGATGACTGTATAAAAGGTGAGGGCTAGGTTCAGATGAGTCCGTTGACTTGTCTGAACCTACCCGTACAGATGGAGGCCAACTACCGATGAGTACTTCTCAATCTGCTCGACCATCCCTAGGAGTCCATCCTGAGTCCACACGGCCTCTAAAACCGCGTCGCCGGTTGTCTCGAGACAAATTGTATGCCATTTTGACCCTGACACCGACGTTAATCGCTCTAGGGGTATTTGTGTATGCCTTCATAGTGTGGACGGGATGGGTATCGTTTTCAAAGTGGAATAGTTTTGTGGTCAACATGTCATGGAATGGCTTGCGCAATTACACGGCTATTTTTTCCTCTTTTCGGTTTCAATCGGATTTGCGCAACATGGTGTACTTTACCGTCGGGTTTGTAGGATTGTGTTTAATTGTTGGGATGTTGCTGGCGATATTGCTAGACCAGAAAATTCGCTTTGAAGGCGTATTTCGGAGCATGTATTTGTATCCTATGGCGGTATCGGCCGCGGCGACCGGGGTGGTATGGGATTGGCTTTTAAATCCATCAACCGGCGTGAACTTGTTTTTGAAGGATCTTGGCATAAAGCACCTGCCCAATTGGTATCTTTCGCCGCGATTTACCCCGAGTGGATTTCATCTGTTTTCAATCCAGGCGGGCTTGCCGGTCGCTTTCATCGCGGTGCTGATTGCGACGGTGTGGGAGTGGTCTGGGTTCAGCATGGCGCTATTTCTTGCTGGATTGCGAGCAGTACCGGAGGAAATCAAAGAGGCTGCGCGAATTGATGGTGCCGGCCCGATACGTATGTTCTTTTCGGTGATTCTTCCGCAACTCCGGTCGGTCACCGTGACGGCAGTCATTTTGTTGCTGGCTTCATCACTGAAAGTATTTGGGCTCCTTTATGCAATGACGGGTCCCGGTCCGAACTTTGTGACCGATTTGCCTTCGCTGAATATGTTTGACACCACCTTTTCAGCAGATGCCTACGCGCAAGGAGCCGCGATTGCGATTGTACTCTTGCTCATTATGGTGGTATTCACTATTCCGTATCTTGTCTCTACTTTGCGGAGGGAGGCTCGCCGCGGATGACTGCTCGCATTGCACGCCGGACAGCCCTATATGTTGTGATGTTGATCTTTATGGCGATTTTTCTCCTTCCAGTCTACATGTTGGTGATTACCAGTCTGAAGCATAACGCCAACGTGAGCCTCGCTCACATGTGGGCGCTTCCTCATCCACTAGGATTTTCAGGCCTCATCCAGGCATGGCACGACGTCTCGCCTGATTTGTTGAACAGTGTCTATTTGGCGGTTCCAGTAACCATCATCGCGTCTTTTGTGGGGGCATTTAATGGGTATGCTTTGTCGAAATGGAAATTTCGTGGCGCGAATGTCATTTATTTCCTGATTCTGGTTGGGATGTTTATTCCTTATCAGAGTACGCTGATTCCGTTGGTCAAGGTATTGGCGGTGTTGGGTTTGTATGGAACGCTACCGGGATTGGCGCTCGCTCATATTGTTTATGGGCTTCCTATTATGACCTTGATTTTCCGTAACTTCTTTGCAGAAATTCCTGATGAGATTGTGGAAGCGGCCCAAATTGATGGCCATGGCTATTGGGGAATTTTTCGCTATATTATGCTGCCGTTGTCGTTATCGGGATTTGTGGTAGCGGGAATCTGGGAATTTACCCAAGTATGGAATAACTTCCTGTTTGGTGTGACGATTACCCAACCGCCATGGCAGCCTGTGACGGTCGAAATTGTGAATCTGGCGGGAAGTCAACATATTCAGTGGAATGTCCTGATGGCAAGTACACTCATCGCTTCGTTGCCAACACTCATTGTGTATTTCATCTTAGGGCGCTATTTTGTGCGCGGCTTGTTGGCCGGATCCGTTAAAGGATAGGTCTAGATGCATGCGAAATTACAATGATCACCCCGTATCGCCCAAGGAAAAGCATTCGGACCTACGGGGTGATCGACCACTATTTTGACACCCACCAGTACTGCATTTGAGGGAAACCTACCGAGGCATCAGCATATTTCACACTGTCGTGAACGTTGGGTGCATGCACTGCCAGCGTTCCGACGTTGTTTTGCCACAACATTGGTAGCTGCACTGCAGTATAGTCTTCGTATCGATAGAAGGCTTGCAAAGACTCTGCGGCGGTAGCATATGGACGATGGGTGGCGGCAATTAACGCGTCCTCTTCATTACTGCTGTACCCAAATCCTGATGGGGCGTTGGTGGCAAAAAGTTGTCCGCCGGTTGGCCAGTACCCCGGACCATTATAGAACCAAGCCAGTCCAGTGGACATCTCCCATCCTTTGGGTTGGCTGGGGTTATAGGTGATGCCTTCGAGAGTGGATGCCGGCAAGCCCTTCAGCTGCACTTGGATCCCTTCCGCGGCCCAATCTTGCTTCATGAGTTCGACCTCTTCTGTTTCCGAGGTGGAACCGCTGGGATAGTCTAATTGCAATGCGAGATGTTGCGATCCCTTTGTCATGACCCCATTGACCATATGCCACCCATGCTGTTCGAGAAGTTTCTTTCCGCGAGCGGGACTATACGGGTAGGGATTGGTTTTAAGAGCAGGATCTAAGAAGGGGGTCTTCGGAGTGCCCGGGATGGGTCCGTCAATGGGGGGAGCATAGCCATGATAAATGGAATCATCAATCCCTTGACGATTAATACCCATTTGTAAGGCTTGCCGGATATAGAGATGATCGAATAAGGATTTGACCGGGGATCCCGGGAACATATTGAGTTGGGTTTCATAAAAACCGAAAAGGTATTCAGGGGTAATCACATCCCCTTGTGAGGTCAACGCACTGCGGGCACCATACTCAGACTGATCAAGATACCCCACATTGATGGTGCCAGTTTTGAGAGCGGCAAATTCTGCGGCGTTTGATCCTTCATAGGTGAACACGATGCGCTTGACCGTGCTCTTGTGGCCATCATAGTGGCGATTAGGAATGAGTGACCAATATTGATTATTGGCGGTGGGGCCGATTTTGAAGGGGCCGTCGACAACTTGATCAAATTGCGGATTCGAACCTTCGGATCCCAGGTACTTAATCTCTTTGGCGATGTTCTTATGAATATCCCATGCTGCTTTCGGCATGGGGATCAGTTGGATGATGCCGTTAAAGATGAACCACTCTTGGTTAGCTGGCTTATCTAAGGTGAAGGTGACCTCGTAGTTTCCGTTGGCGACTAAGCTTTTGATGCCGTTAGGGATATCTCCGGTACCTGCACCCACGTAGGGCCAAGGCGAGGGAGCATTAGCGGCCGATGTGGCCTTAATAACGTCCCAGGTAAAGAGGATATCTTGGCTTGTGACCGGCTTGCCGTTAGACCAGTGCCACTTAGGATTCAGAAAGACATGATATACGGTACCCGCCTTATTATAGGTAATCTTTTGCGCGATGGAAGAATTCCAATTGATGGTATAGTTGGCGTTGACCCACAAAAGAGGTTTGTACATTTGATAAATAAGTTGGAAGTTCGCGACGCTGTCGAACCCTGTATTTACTAACGGCAGGAACCAATTCAGGTTGGATTGAGGAAGCTCTGCGTATTCGATCGTGCCGCCTGACGTTGGATGATTGGATGCGGTTGATGACGTTGTGGCGGTCGTGCCGCACGCCGTTGTCAAGAATAGGAGAAATGCCGGAGCAAGGAGAGCGAGCTTCTTTGAAAGACGCATCATCATGCCTCCCATAGGTCATTACCAAAAAGGTTAGACCTTTAATTTTTTGAATTGTACAACAGGATGGCCGGTTGGTCAAAAAATATTTTCGTAGCGAACCCGTGGAATTGCTGATAAATGGGTTACGGGGATGTCGTTAAGGGGTGCTCGCCCGAGACTAGAATTCTTGGAGAGAATAAGAATTTGAACCGGCCCTTTAGATAGTGGCGTGGCAGGTTGATGTTCCCCCTTCCCCTCTTCAATCAACGACTTGGAGACCTTTCCATTTACGGAGCGCCTTTGCAAAAAGGGCTCGTTCGGCGACGTTGATAATTGCAAATGCCAACATAAAACCGTTAATAACCACGAATACTATAATCGTCGTTCGAGAGGGTTGTGCCTAAGTTCATCGGTAATGCGAATCGGTGTTCGTTAAACACATAGAAATGGGGATTGGAAACCAGAATGTGGAATGAGGTCTGTCCGATAAGCCATTCAATCTCCGATGTCATCGAGCTACCGTCTCTATTGGGACAATAACCGATGATGCCCTGTAGCTACAGGGCGAAGCACGCAGATTGCGACATTTTTCCATCGATTTCGACGCGATGACTCAGATGTTTTGACACAACGCGGGCCCATGTGCAGACGCCAATTGTTGTGGTTTGACCTAGGCTTGTCAAGGGGATGAATTCGCATTATACTTGCGCTGGTATAATTCGGGTTAGTGTATTCAAATATTATGGTGAGCCCATCCTCATAAGGAAATATCCACATTATTACGAAATAGGATGCGCGCGTTATAATGGGGTCCGAGAGGAGGAGTGGAACGATGTTTCGCGGACGAACCAACCGATGGGATGAATTAGCGGTGTTTGTGGACACCGGGGCGGCCTATGTTGCCTACCTCTTTGTTGTTCATGCCTATCTCGCCTGGTTTAATCCTAGGGTTGCCACGGTGCACTTGGTTTCCCTCTACTTCTCGTTTTCCATTCTAGTTTTAGGCGTGTCATGGCTTTCACTTAAATTGAATTTCAAGGGGTACTCTCGGCGTTGGAACCAACTGCCCGCTGAAATGGGTATGCTCGCGGTCGCGGCTGCCGAGACCGGTGTGGCCATGGTGTTAATCATTTTTGTCTTTAAGGCCACGTGGTTTTCTCGTGCGATCTTTTTGCTCTTCCCCATTGCCGCGTTTGTGTTTCAGACCCTCGTGCATTCGGTGATTAAGCTGTCCTTGGGTCACTTTCGTTTAAGCGGACGAGACCAACGCCGTTTGGTGGTGTTGGGCTATCCTCGGCGAGTGAAAATATTTAGCGAG
>NZ_JBYCKN010000022.1:0-40131 GCF_057473405.1 Sulfobacillus sp. TH-112 | reverse complement strand
GGTGAAACACTGACCCTTGATGATGTTTATCAGGTGGCACAACGGAATAGGCCGGTCACATTACCCGAAGAGGTCGCCCAACAGCTGGCGGCCTCTCGTTCTATGGTGACGCAGTACTTCGATGAAGAACGGGTTATTTACGGCGTGACCACCGGATTCGGCCGGTTCAGCGACGTCATCATTCCTGAATCCGATCGACGACAGTTGCAAGTGAATTTAATTCGTAGCCATGCAGCGGGGGTGGGAGAGCCCTTTTCTCCGGCGGTGTCGCGGGCGATGGTGCTTCTGCGGGCCAATGCCTTGGCGAAAGGATATTCTGCCGTTCGCCCAGAAGTGGTGCACTTATTAGTGGATTTACTCAATCACGGGATTACCCCGGTGATTCCCTCGCAAGGGTCCGTCGGGGCTAGCGGAGACTTAGCCCCCTTAGCGCATCTGGCCTTGGTTTTGATTGGGGAAGGGGAGGCCTGGTTTAATGGCGAACAGATGTCGGGAGGGGAGGCTTTACGCCACGCCGGTCTTAGTCCGCTTACCTTGGAAGCCAAAGAGGGCCTAGCGCTGATAAACGGCACTCAGGCGATGGGAGCACTAGGGAGCCTCACAGCGTATAGGGCTTCATATCTTGCTGAGTGGGCAGATATGGCGGGGTCCTTGACCCTACAGGTACTGCGCGGTATTCCCGACGCCTTCAGTGCAGACGTATTGCGTGTGCGACCTCACCCGGGGCTTATCAAGAGTGCCGCGAATCTACGCTATCTATTACAGGATAGCCACTTGACCACCACTCCGGGGGAGATTCGCGTCCAAGATGCCTACTCTCTGCGCTGTATGCCCCAGGTTCATGGGGCCAGCCGTGATGCCCTGACCCACGTCATGGATGTCTTGGCACGCGAAATTAATAGTGCCACGGACAATCCCCTATTCTTTCCGGAACGGTCGGAGGTTGTCTCCGCTGGTAATTTTCATGGACAGCCGCTCGCGCTGGTATTAGACTATCTCGGCATTTTATTGGCGGAGTGGGCGAATATTAGTGAGCGACGCACGGAGCGCATGGTCAACCCTGCACTGTCAGGCTTGCCGGCATTTTTGGTGCGTCAGGGCGGACTGCACTCAGGATTGATGCTGGCACAATATACGGCGGCCAGCTTAGTCTCTGAAAATAAGGTGTGGGCACATCCTAGCAGTGTGGACTCGATTCCCACATCCGCTAATCAAGAAGACCATGTCTCGATGGGGACGACCTCGGGGAGAAAGGCACAAATCATTATGAACAATGTGGTGCGTGTGATGGCGATTGAGCTGATCTGCGCGGCCCAGGCCGCCGATTTGATTGGCCCCGAACTGTTATCTCCCAAAGGCCAGCAGATCTATCAATTTGTGCGTGGAATTGTCGCCCCGTGGGAAGTGGACCGAGTATTGAGTCCCGATATTGAACGCCTCGCGCAAGCCATGGAGACGGTAGACGCTTATCGCTTCATTGACAATGTTTTGCCTGAGGGCCATTGATCGGGCAGCGCCCATTGAAGCGCTTGAAGGACAGGTTCAGGATGGCCCGGGGTGGTGACAAACTGGGCCACCTCGTGGGCCTCACGACGGCCGTCTCCGATAGCGACGCTGTGCCCAGCCCAGAGCAACATGCGCACATCGTTGAGACCATCACCAATCGCTAAAATATCTTCTCGGGAGATGTCGATTTGCCGACAGACGGTCTCAAGCGCTTCGACCTTGTCGATGTCCGGTGCGCAAAGATTAACTTCTCGGTAGCCCACGTGGGGAAAGATTGACAATTCATAGTGGTCTCCTCTAGGCTCAAAGTCGTCCAATAGACGGTCGACAATGGAGAGACCAGACAAAAAGACTTCCAGCGGTTCAGTCGGTAGACGGTCCTTTAATTCTGGCCAAATCCGATCTTCCGCGCGCAGCCAACAAAGTTGGTGTGCGAGATCGTAGCGATTATAGAGTACCGGATAGGGCTTTCCGAGATAGCAGCGAATCATCGCCTGATGGTGGTCCGCCCAAGTAATGAAGGTTCTCGCTGTCTCTAAGGACACGCCATGACGATAGAGGTCTCGGTCGGTAGCGCTGTCGTAGCTATAGGCGCCATTATGCGCAATAATAGGGCCATTGATACCGATCTCTCGTTGAATGCGCAGGACGGTTCTCCAACTGCGACCACTGGCAAGAATCACAATAATGCCCTTGCGGGAGAGGGTTAAAAGAGCATGGGCTGACTCGGGCCACAGGTGAGACTTGGCATTCAGTAAGGTACCGTCTAAGTCGCATACAATCGCTTTAATCATAAGAACTCCTCCTAAAAAGGGAAATGACATCACACATCGAATGAAAAGGGGGAGGTGTTGCTCTCATGAATCCCGGTTTAATCATACATCTTGGCCAAATGGCCGACGTACAAGTTCACTTCGACGAGTGGCGTTCGTTGTTCTCTCAGGGAGACACTAACTCAGGAGTCGTTCTAGTGCCTACCTCGCGTTTATGTCAGGCCTTGCATCGTCGATTGCCGGAAGCCTCCAATATTATGGTATTAGACGATTGGATAGAACAATTCCTTCCTCAGAATATCACGCGGGCTCCGTGGGGCACATGGCATATTTTATCTCCTATGGTTCCGGTCGACGTCATCGATGCCGATATTATAAATACGCCTGGGGCGCGATCGGTCGTGCTTCAGTATCTTCATGAGATGCGCAAATCGGGGATGCGGTCGACCTGGCCTCCGTCATCGCCTTGGGCCAGCCTCGTGGCCTGGTATGACGAAAAATTTCAGCACACGATTGCCGATGAACTACGGATGTACGAGTGGGCCCAAGAATTTCTGCGCCCTTCGGTGAGGATCGGTATTTACGGTTTTTCGGAGTGGTCAAGCGCACAATGGCGAATGATTGAAACCTGGGCTCTTTTCACGGAGGTTCACGTGTGGCAGACAGAGAGTTTGTGGGATACGACGCGCGACCAGATGCTCTCTCATCAGACGGCGGTGACGCATGTGCCCTCCTTAAGTGAACCGGGGAGATGCCGTGCCGTTCTGAGTCCCGATGAGGAGCCGCTAGACCTTGTGGCCCACACCATTTATGAACAGAAGATTTCTCTAGACGAGGCGGTGTTCTGTAGCATTGACGACGGACACGAGCGCGCCATCGTTCGCTCCCTCGTCAGAGAGAGGGTACTGGACCCTCGTTATCGTGAACGCTCTCACGCAGAGGTGCTATGGGAGCTCTTTCTCATCGTGGCCGAAGGGCGAGCGCGCGAGGTGGTGAAGAAACAATGGTGCACCGCGATTCATCAAGCGAGCGACGCGAATGAGTGGGCCAAGAACTGGTGGGAGCGCATTACCACGGTGTCGGATTGGCGCGAGGTGGCCCGTCTTATCCAGGAGGCCATCGATTTTCATCACCAAGCCCATGAGTGGGCGCCGCTTCTCGCGTGGGCCAGGAGTGCGGCCGTGTTTGTTGAGTGGTCAAGCATACCAGCGATGGGGTCATTGCTGGGGCGGCTAGGGAAGGAGTTGCTCGCTCAAGAGAGAGCCCTGATACTGCTTCCTCCCGAGGAGGCGGTCTGGGTGTCTGGTCGCTATCGTGTCCTCTTTGGTGTTGGGCAAGAATTTCCCCGCCGTCCGACGCGGATTCGTTTCGGCACCGCGTCCCACCAGGGACCGCTCCTTTTCAATCACCATCGCCATGATGTCGCCATTCTAGAGGACCTGACCCGTCTTCCGGGCTGCGCCGATGTTCTCCTTAGAGACCTTGAAGACGGTGGGGACCTCTCTTTCGACCAAATTATTCCTGTTGTGCACGAGGATAGGCAATGGTACGACGGCGATCAAGACCGCGTGTTGGCTTGGTACGAGAGCTGGCGTGTCGCGAAACATTATACCGCCTATACAGGGCTTCTTGATCAAGATACTGTGGGGCCGCTGCTGCCGGAATATTTTTCCCCATCGGCCCTCGAAACGTTTGGACGGTGCCCTCTGAGCTTTCTTTTGCAACGGCTGCTCCGGGTGACTTCCGTAAGTGAACCAGGCATGGAACTCGAACCACGGCTCATTGGTCAATGGGCACACCGTACCATGGAGCTTATGATGCAGGACAAGACCGGACTGTCGAAAGAACGCGTCTCTCGTTGGGTGTCGGCAGCTATTGAAGAAAATCCGCCCCCTAGGACCGTGCCCGTGTTTCACATTCGCTATCAGCAAGAACGATTAAGTGCCGAATTATTTGAAGCGTTAATGCGGGACCAAAACATTCCCGTAACAGCTTCACAAGCTGAGGTGGACCTTCAATGGGACACCTTGTGGCCGATGCACGGCCGCTTAGACCGCGTGGATACGCTGAGTGATGGCACGCTTCGGATTATTGACTACAAGACGGGAGTGCTTTCTAATCCCAATCGTGTCACGCCAACGTCGTTGCAGTTGGCCCTTTATGAAGAGGCATTACGAGAACAAACGGGACGGTCCGTGTCTGCCGAATTAATGGGGATTAGCCAGCGGTCACAATTTCTTCATCGATCATTGGACCCGACAGGAGAATCGGCGCGCCGCCAGCAGTTGATGACGATCCAGCACGGAATGAAAGTGCGCATCCAAGCGGGCCAGTTTTTTCCTGCCCCGAATACGGGACAAGATCCCTGCCGTCAATGTGATTATCGTACCTTGTGTCCGGCGCGAGTCCGCGACTACAGTGCTGATAAGATTGTGGAGTATCCCGAATATCAGTCGCTGTGGAAAGGTGAATCGGATGAGGAGGTTCCGCTGTGATTGAAGTGGTGGACCTGTGTGAGCGTCAGCAGGCCGTGCATTCGAAGGTGAATGTACTAGTGGAAGCGGGTGCCGGTACCGGCAAGACGACGCTCATTATGGAACGGGTCGTGGAAGCGATTCGCTCCGGGATACCGCTTTCTCGAATCCTGATGATTACGTTTATGGATAAAGCTCAAGAAGAGATGCGTAGTCGTCTAAAGGAACGACTAGACACCCTGCCATTCACCGACCTGAGAAAGCAGAAAGAGGTGTTAGACTCCTCGATTACCACCATTCATGGATTTTGTCGTCGTCTCTTATCCGAATTTGGAGCGGGGTTTGGCATTCCGCTGCAGTTTCAGGTGTTGGACGCGGTAGAAACGGACCGCTTATGGCTCCTCGCCTTTAATGAATGGGTGTCTGACTCACACCAGGAGGGGGTGATTCTAGCGCTGTTACATGCGGGAATCCAATGGCCACAGTTGGTGTCGTGGGGACGGTCGGTGTCCGATTGGGCTGAGGTCCCCACGCTACACGAAGAATTCCCCCAGTTGGATCAATTTTTATCGCACTATGGAGGAGACGTGGGCGACTATGTGAGGCGTGCCGAAATAGATGCGGAGCCGAGCGATGCTGGAGTGCAGCAAATTCAAGAGATTGCCCGGCAGTTTGACTTTATTGTCCGCATGGGCCCGGACGAATGGCCGCGCATGATCGCTCAATGGACTGCGGGATTATCGCCCCGAGGCAATAAGAAGAACTGGGGTCATCCGGATTGGCTCAGTGAGCAGAAAGTGTGGATTCAGAATCTACGCGACGATGTGAAGAGACTAAGGGAAAGGATGGCCGATGCGTATTTGGCGCAGTGGCTTGAGCTGATGCGCGAAAGTTTCTTGCCATTTTGGCGGCGATATCGATTTGACGCACTGTCTTTAACCTATGAAGACTTATTAGTAGAAGCTGAGCGTGTTAGCCGTGATCCGCTAGTTTGGGAGCAACTATCACAGCGCTATGATTTAGTGATGGTGGATGAGTTTCAAGATACCGATGCACTTCAGGCTAAGATTATACGTCGCTTGGTAACGCCGGCTGAGGTGGACACTTTAGTACCTCACGACCAAGGGCGATTGTTTTTGGTAGGGGATCCAAAACAATCAATTTATCGATTTCGTGGCGCAGATGTTGAAACCTACGTTACGGTGCGCGATGAAATTCATCGGGTCGGCGGAGATATCATCCCCATCTGGCAGAATTTTCGGTCCAACCCGCAGATTTTGGACATGGTCAATGAGATTTTTTCGAAGTCATGGCCTGCGCAGGTGGATCCTGAGAGACCCTATATTCCGCCGTTTCAGCCACTGGAAGAGGCGTTTCCTCGCGATCAGATGAGGCGGGTGGCGATTGAAGCCGCCACCGCTGAAGGCTCGGCACGGGATCGACGAATGGATGAAGCCAACCGGATTGCGACACTGATCGGCGAGGCGATTGGCGATGGATGGCAGGTACGTGATGGTCAGGGGACTCGCCCCATCACATACAGCGATGTCGCGCTGATTGTGCCTCAGCGTACCGGCATCGAACTATATCGCCAGGCATTGGCGGCGAGAGAGATTCCTGTCGCTGCCCAAAGCGGACGGGGGTTTTTTTTGCAGGACGAAATTCGCGGAATTCGACACCTGTTTCGGGCGCTGGAGAACCCTGAGGATGCCTCAGCGGTAGTGGGATGGCTCGTTTCGCCGTGGGTTGCTCTGACGTATCAAGAGCTTACGCAACACCGTCTGTTAGGCGGTGGATGGGACTATCGCCAGAGCGAGGTCGGGTCGCCACGGATTCTCTCCTGGTGGAAACGGCTTTCTTATTGGCATGAACGTTTCTTTTATGTGGATCCAGAGACGGTGATTGACTGGGCCACCAGCGAGAGCTCGCTAGGAATCGCTCTGCGAGAGCGTCACGATGAGGCGGGGTTGGCGAATCTTGTCCTTATGCGAAAGTTGGCGCGCGAATTTGGCGACAAGTGGGGTATGGACACGTTCAGCCAATGGTTGAACCAACAGGTGCTCGGGACCGCACCATTTGATGAGGCCAAGGTGACGTCACAGGAGAGTGAAGTCACGATTTCGACTGTCCATCAGGCCAAGGGACTGGAGTGGCCCATGGTCATCGTCGCCAATTGGGTCCCAAAGAAGGCGAAGCTCCAGCCAGGAATTCACTATAATTCACGCCTCAAGACGGTCGCTCTCCGACAAGATCCTTGGGTCAGTGGGGCCTATTCTCTCCTTGAAGCGGACCATCGGGTTCGAGAACAGGCCGAAGGAGACCGTTTGCTCTATGTGGCTTTAACCCGTGCGCGAGATTACTTATGGTTCTTTAACACCTTCATCGCAGAAGATGAGGACAATCATGCCCGCCATTGGGAGTGATGTCTCCTTCGGGCATCGCAACCGAGGAGCTCGTGGAGACGTTGCTGGGGCGGCGAAAGCGGTCGGCAATCTAACGGATACCTCGGTAGTAGCAACCGGCACGATAAAGCCACTGGCCATTTCTGGACGTGTGCTGTTTAAGAATCGTCGATTTCTTCTGACGCTGGTCGGTACCGGGTTTTCTTGGGCTTTTTAGTGATGGCCGTGGCTTATGGTGTGCTTTGGCTTGTGCCGGGAATTGCGCATCAAACGACCGAGTTTTTACTTGTGTACGCGGTGAGCTACTTCTTTATTGAATTTGGACCCAATAGTACCACCTTTGTCTTTCCGTCCGAGGTGTTTCCTGTGACTGTCCGTGGTCTAGGTTTTGGGATATCGGCGTCTGCCGGGAAATTCGGCGCGGCGATCGCGGCCTTCCTCTTTCCGGTGCTATTGTTGCAGTTGCACTTGTCCGGGACGATGGGAATATTAGCGGTCATTTCCCTCCTTGGAGCGATCCTGACTTTGGTGGCTCTCCGAGAGTCGAAGGGACTAACTCTCCGCGAATCTTCGCGTGAAGAGCTCTTAGAGGTGGACGCTTCGGGTATTGACACGCAGACGGTATCGTAGCCATGAGGTCTGGAGGACCGATGGATGAAAAAAGCACCGGTACGACAGCGACTGGACATTCCCGTCCCGAAAGTGATTGTCTTTAGACCACGCGCTTGGAATTGGTACTCCCGTGTGGTGGTGGCCGCCGCTTACCTTTTGTGGGCAATCGGAGGGTGCGTTGCTGGGTGGAGGCTGGTCGTGTCTGCCCCAGTTTGGTGGTGGCAAGGAGCATTGGCCATTATTTGGGCCGTGTTATTAGGCGTCTTGCAGTGGCCTCTTTGGACTTGGGTTAGGAAGAGGTAGGAACGGAGCCATGTGCTAAACGAGAGCTGTTCTTCGTGCAAACAGCTCTCGTAACTATTCTCAGAAAAAATTCTTGACTGTGAAGAAAGTCAAATTAAATAAGCGTATAATGATATAGTGATGGGAGGTGGAGCATGTATAGTGAGTGGGCTGAACGGTTTCGGGTATTGGGGGATTCCACACGGCTCAAGATTTTAGGTTTGCTGTCGGTACGCGACGCGTGTGTGTGCGAACTGGTCGATCTATTGCCGATTAGCCAGCCGGCCGTGTCCCAACATTTACGGCGGCTGAAACAGGTGGGCTTTGTGGAAGAGTATCGACAGAAATCTTGGATGTACTATCATCTCCGTGCCGACATTCCGCCGTTGATTGCCGAGTGGGTTCGCACACTTGAGGTCGATAATCAGGATGCGCTGTGGCTGGCAACCCATCAGGTAGGGATTACCTGCACGGTGACACAACCTCTGTCAGAAGAGCTGGTGCCTGCTGGGCCGGAACAATTAAAGGAGGAAATTTGATGGACTCGAAGGTGAAGGCATTGGTTGCCATTGGCGCGTCTGTCGCAAGTGGGTGCATACCGTGTCTTAACACGCATGTGGAACATGCACGGGAAAATGGTGCTGACGCACAGGAGATCGAAATAGCAGTCAATATTGCTCGAGCAGTGCGTTTGCAGGCCGTTACCGGTTTTGATGATGCGGCTCGTCAGGCACTACGCGGTGAACCGATTGCGGTCATTGCTGGCCAGGCTGGATGCGGGCCGAATTGTAACTGCTAAAGGAGGCGAAAAGAATTGGTTGTTGAGATTTATGACCCGGAGCTTTGCTGTTCGTCTGGGGTCTGCGGATCGGTACCCGATCCGACGCTTATTCGAGCCGAAGAGACTCTTAGTCGATTACAGGCCGAAGGAGCACGCGTGCTTCGTTATCAACTGAGTCGACAAGCGAGCGCATTTACCGAGAATCCTGTTGTCTACCGGGCCCTTCTAGAGACTGGCACGGACGCCCTGCCCATGACGGCCATTGACGGGCAGGTTCGATTTGTGGGTCGGTATCCGACTTACGATGAAATTCAGCGTGTGATAGTCAATGATTCCGCAAAGAAGGGTTAAGATGCGTTATCTATTTTTTTCTGGCAAAGGCGGGGTAGGCAAAACGTCTCTGGCGTCAGCGACTGCAGTGACATTGGCCGATGCTGGACAGCGAGTGTTGCTGGTGACGACCGATCCTGCTTCCAATTTGGCGGATGTGTTTGAACAAGCCATCGGTCCGGACCCACGCCCGATTCATGGAGTGTCGGGATTACTGGCTCAGGAGATTGATGCTGAAGCGGCAGCGCGAGCGTACCGTGAAAAAACTTTAAGTCCGCTGCGCGGGATTATTCCTGAGCCCGTGCTTCGAACTATGGAAGAGCAGATGAGTGGGCCATGCACCATCGAGATTGCGGGATTTGATGAATTCGTGCATGCGATGTTTACCAGCGACTATGATGTGGTGGTTTTTGATACCGCGCCTACGGGACATACCTTGCGCCTATTGGCACTACCCTCGGCGTGGTCTCTCCATATCACAGAAAGTGCTGCGGGATCGGGTCAGACGTGCATTGGACCCGCGGACCAATTGCAGTCGTCCAAAGCGCAATATGATCAGGCGTTGGAGAGACTCCAAGATGAGCAGATGACATCCTTTATTTTGGTGACACAGCCGGAGAGAGCGTCCGTGGAGGAAACTCTACGGGCTGCCGAAGAGCTTCATGAATCAGGGATTGTTGCACCCCGGGTCGTGGTCAATGGGGTCATTCCCGAAGACGCGGCTCAGCATCCTTTTTTCGCGGCCCGCCGCGCAGCACAACAGAAAACCGTGGAAAGCCTCCATTCTGTGTTTGGCCGTCCTATGGAGGTTCCGTTAGTGGAGGATGAGGTTAAAGGCATCACCGCATTGCGATCGTTGGGAAGGTGGCTGGGACACGATGTCTATGCCGTTCAATAGCCGGATTTCCGAAGGGCGCCGTATCTTTTTTGCCGGCAAGGGCGGGGTGGGCAAGACGACTTTAGCGGTCACCACAGCGGTGCAAAGCGCGCGTGCCGGGGTGAGAACTCTGTTGATGACGACTGATCCGGCCGCGCACATTGGGTCGGTATTGGAGACGGATGTGGGTGAAGATCCGATGCTGGTGCCCGGAGTTCCCAATCTTTATGCCGCACGGATTGATCCGGCCATAGAAACCCAGCGCTATCAAACGACGATCTTGGAGGAAGCTCGAACGCGATATCAGCCGGAAACGGTTGAGCGCATGGCCGAAGAATTACGTTCACCGTGTACCGAAGAAGTGGCCGTGTTTCGAAGGTTTCTCTGGGCCCTGTTGAGTGAGGAGTATGAGACGGTGGTTTTTGATACCGCGCCCACGGGTCATACCTTAAGGCTCTTAGCGTTGCCCGTCAGTTACCATCAGCAGATTGTCTTCAAGGCTCAGGGCTCGGCTGAAAGTCAAGCGGTTGATGACGCCGAAGCGGCGCGACTGAGTGAAGCCATGGCGATTCTTAGAGATCCTGATGAGACCACGTTTTGTTGGGTGGTGTACCCGGAGTCGACGCCAATTCAGGAAGCGTGGCGAGGGGCGGAAGATTTAAAAGGAATCGGCATTCCCACGGGTTGGGTAATGGCGAATCAGGTGCTTCCTGAGGCGGTGTGTGTGCATCCGCTCTTCAGGAAACGCTATGTGATGCAACAACGGTATTTGCGATGGCTACATGAAAAGTTTCCTGACACTGCTATCATGGAGGTTCCGTTACAAGAGGAGGATGTGAGGGGACTCGCGGCTGTGGAGCGTTTAGGGGCGGTGATGTTGGATCGAACAGAAACGGACATCAGTAAACCACATGAGAGGAGTGATTAGGATGGGAAAAATTGCGATTGTATTATTGACAGGGAACGAGAATCCCGCCAGGGCTAAAGCCGGGCTTCACGTAGCGAAACGCATTTATGATGCGCGAGAAGAAAATCAGATCGAGGATGTCGAGGTGTTTTTGTTTACGGATGGACTTCGCGTCGTCGGAGAGCCCGATAACGAGATTAATCATCTCGTGGATGAATTAATTGCGGCCGGGATTGTCGTGGGCGGTTGCAGTAATCAATTGGATAGCTGGAACATGGCAGATGTGGCCAAGGCAGCGGGAATCAAGGCGGAATTTGCACGGGATGCGTTTTCGCGGTATGCGCGCGAAGGCTATACCGTGTTGACTTTTTAACATGGATAACACGATCGAGTGGTATTGGCCCCTTTGGGCGGCGTCCGCCGTGTTACCAGAATTTCGGGTGCGCGACACCCAATCGAGCCATGGTCGATATGCGGTGGGTACGAAAACTATCGGCGTCAAGGATTTGGTCAAATTCCATGGACATGCGTGTGATGGATTGTTTCGTGGGGCTTTTGCACTGGCTGTGGCTCTCCCTACTTTGTTTCCTGATGAGGTGATTGACCGGACAGATTTACGGGTTTTGTCGCGCAACAGTCCGTGTTTGGGGGATGTGGCGGCCTATCTGACCGGAGGGCGCGTGCGGTTTAACAGTCAAGATGTGCGCGACGAACCCGGCGTGTGGTTTGTAGTGCAACAAATCTCTACCGGGAAGGGTGTACGGGTCGTGGAGAATCCCGGGATCTATCCCGCGGTCTTAAGCGAGGAGGAAGGGCAGCTTGTGGCTTCCGGCTTAGCGACACCCCGGCAAATTGATGAACTTCAGGCCGCTCAATGGGCTTGGGTTCAAGAGGTCTTATTGCGCACGCCTCCAGAAGAGCTTTATACCGTATCCGTGGAGGTGTTCATCTGGGAGGATGTTCCCTACGACCATCGGGGTCGCCGAAGTGATGTGCTCTTTAAACAGGTGCCTTTCACTTTGGGGAAACTGTGATGAATAAGGTGTCGGCGACATGACGGCGATTATTGACACTGGCCTTGCTCCAAGACGACATGGCGAGTTTGCTACCCTCGAGGATCAGCCGATAACAGTGGTCTACGAGTTTAACCTGTCGGGACCTCAAAAAGGGCGCAATGCTGAAAGCTCTGCGAGAGGCGACCTTTCGGGTCCCGAGGGGTGTCACTGAGGTTGTATTAAAACAGCTAATAGGGACGTCGACCATGGTGAAGAATTTCCCTGCGGCTTATAAAGGAGTCTTGGGGGGACGCGTACGCAGTGGGAGCCGTGGCAGGTGTTCAACCATGGCGATATGCGATGTTGTTACGCTAGCCCAATTCGAGGGGCCTTGTAAACCATCGGGGCTGGTTTTTCGACACGATGGAGCCATATCTCCAACCCATCTCCGCGGAAGGGATGCCCGTAGCCGCCATGGCACAGGGAGAGACATATTATGGAGGGCTCTTTACCACCATTAGTGCGGGGACCCGGGATGCGGTTTATATGGGAATGGATGAGGTCCAAACATTTATGCAGGGGTTAACGGAGGGAGCGGACGCGGTAACGGTACTGAATCATGGGCTGATCGCCGAGAAAGATACCGACGCGTTTAATAGGGGGGGCGGATTTGCTTCAGGTCGCGCGAAAAACCTATCGACCCCATTCTGATGTGCATCACCTAGGGTATTCTGGCACCGCATCGAACACCTATTATCGGAAACCGCTTGGGACAGAGACTTTGATGGGTCTAGAAAAATCGCTCTGGGACCACGAGAATTCTCATCTCGATTCGGAATTTCGTGAGGCCGCCGCAAGAATTGCCCCCTACATTGTCGAGGAGCCGGTGGAACCGTTCTATCGGACCGTTTGGCGCCGTCCCTAAGGGATAGGGCGACACAGTCTGAGGTGGATATGATGGCCAATATGCTTTGGGAGGTGGTTGGATGGCCGTCATATTGGCGTCCGGATTATTTGTGGTGGTGTTAGTGTTGATTATTACCCAACCGCGGGGCCTTTCGATTGGATGGACCGCCCTTGGGGGGGCTGTGATTGCCCTGGCGCTTGGTATTGTGTCATGGCACAATGTCGGGACGGTCGTAAGTATTGTCTGGGATGCGACATTGACCTTTGTCGCGGTCATTCTGATTTCGCTGATTCTTGATGCGGTAGGGTTCTTCGAATGGTCAGCGCTCCATATGGTGCGCCTGGCTCGAGGTCGGGGAATTCGGCTGTTTCTTCTGCTCGGTGTACTGGGGGCATTGGTGGCGATGTTCTTCGCCAATGATGGGGCTGCACTGATTTTGACCCCGATCGTCTACGAACAAGCTAAAGCATTGAAACTGAATCCGAAAGCAACCTTGGCATTGATTATGGCTAGCGGATTTATCGCCGATACCACGTCGCTCCCGCTAGTGGTGTCAAATCTGGTGAACATCGTCTCGTCAGGATACTTTCATTTAGGATTTGGATCGTATGCGGTGCGGATGGTTCCGGTCGATGTGGTGTCTCTCGTGGCGAGTTTGACGGTCCTTTATTTTTTCTATCGACGCTCATTGCCTGTGACGGTTTCTACCGAGTCCTTGCCGGCGCCTCGGTCAGCAATTCGAGATCCGGAGGTCTTTCGGACGGCGTGGATTATCTTGGCGTTATTATTGATCGGGTATTTTGCTAGTCAATTTTTGCATTGGCCGGTCGCGATTTTTGCCGGGAGTGCAGCGGTGGCGCTGTTGCTCATTGCCCATCGTAGTCCCGTCGTTCACGTCCCACAACTGGTACGCGAAGCACCGTGGAAGATTGTGGTTTTTTCCATTGGCATGTATGTGGTGGTCTTCGGCCTGAGAAACGTGGGATTGACGCATCTACTCGGGGCGGTATTGAGCATTTTGGCGTCTCATGGCACCTTCGTCGGGATTGTTGGTACGGGCGTGGTGGGAGCCGTGCTGTCCTCCATTATGAATAACATGCCGACGGTCCTGATTAACGCCTTAGCGATTCACGGTGCCACGGCTACGGCGACACTTCATACAGCGATGGCTTATGCCAATGTGGTGGGGTGTGATTTAGGGCCGAAGTTTACGCCAATCGGATCCTTGGCGACGCTCTTGTGGTTGAATGTGCTGGAGCGTCGAGGAATTCGTATTACCTGGGGCTATTACTTTCGTGTGGGAGTGACCCTGACGATACCGGTGTTGTTGGTGACATTGGCGGCCTTGTGGGGGTGGTCTGCTATCCTGGCTTAGCCGCCGAATGGACAAGAGGGGGGTGAATGATGCAAACATATCAGGTGCAGGTGCGACGAGAGAGCGCACAACAGGTGATCGCCACGACGCGTTCCTTTCACCTCACATTGGGGGCAAAGCGAGGAGACGAGACTGCGGGGTTTAACCCGGTAGAAACTCTATTGTCGGCGATGGTGGCAGAGTGATCCCGAGTGTCCCTGGAGGAGATGGAGATCGAGGTGACGGGAACACGGCAAGACAAGCCGCCGCAGTTAGTGTCAGCCAACTATCACCTTTGGGTAGAGACGGCCATCCCGGATGAGCGTGTGGCTCGCCTTGTTGAGATGGCGAAGAAAAATAGCACGGTGTATCAAACCTGGCCGCGACGATGACGGTGTCCGGCACCGTCACACGGAAGAGCGTGAGAACTACGCAGTAGGAGGAGTCTATGATGTCATCAATTCTAATTATTGGCGGAAGTGACGCAGGAGTGAGTGCCGCTCTTCGAGTACGAGAAGTCGATCCCTCTGCATCGGTTACCATGCTGGTGGCAGACGGTTTTCCCAACTATAGTATATGTGGATTGCCGTTTTACGTGAGTGGCGAGGTGCCACACTGGGGTCAACTGGCGCATCGGACGTTGGCCGATATTGAAGCCAGTGGAATTGCGGTTCACCTGAATACCCGCGCGTTGGAGATTCGTCCCGAAAGGCACACTGTGGTGGTGCAGGAGTCAAGCAAGAGAACTCATGAACTGCATTATGACCGTCTTGTCATCAGCACCGGGGCGGAACCGATTCTCCCATCGATTTCCGGTATGGATCAACCTGGCGTATTTCTCCTGCATAGTATGGAAGATGCTTTTGCGGTGCAAGAATTTTTAGAGACTCATCGACCGCACCATGCCCTAATCATTGGTGCCGGGTATATTGGCTTGGAGATGGCTGATGCCTTGCAGCATCGGGGACTTTCTGTGACAGTGGTTGAACAGGCTCCCGCCGTATTACCCACGGTTGACATCGAATTGGGAATCCAATTGGGTCAACACGTGACAGAGCATGGCGTGGACGTGCGGACCGGTGTGCGAATTCGCCAGATCGAAAGGATGGATTCGGGGCTTCGTGTGGCGGGGGAGCCCGATTTCGCACAAGATGTGGACATGGTGCTCGTAGTCGTCGGGGTCCAACCGGTCACCAACCTGGCCAAGCAGGCGGGCATCTCCCTGGGTATCAAAGGAGCGATTCCAGTGGATCGCGCCATGGCAACAAAGTTGCCGGATATCTACGCCGCTGGAGATTGCGTGGAAACCTACCATCGCTTATTGTCCCAGGCTACATACCTCCCCCTTGGGACGACCGCGCACAAACAAGGACGAATTGCTGGAGAAAATGCTGCAGGTGGTCATGCCGAATTTGCGGGATCACTCGGGACGCAAGTGGTGAAAGTCTTTGACTGGGCGATGGCACGAACCGGGTTTCGGGATCACGAGGCGGTCGCGGCGGGCTTTTACCCCAAAACAGTAGCCTTCACTACGTGGGACCACAAGGCATACTATCCAGGGGCCAAGGAGCTACATGTTCGCGTTACAGGAGATGTTCGAAGCGGTCGGCTATTGGGTGCCCAAATCATGGGCCACTGGCAAGCAGGGGTGGCCAAACGTATTGATGTCTATGCGACAGCTTTATACCACCAGATGACGGTAGCCCAACTTCTTGATGTCGATCTAAGCTATACGCCCCCCTTGGGGAGTCCCTGGGATGCGGTGCAAATGGCCTGCGACCATTGGGTTCGCGAGGCGGATAAGTGATATTGTTTTGTTTGCAAATTATGTCATATAGAAATGGGAGAGGGAGTATTCTGTCAGAGAATGGTCGCTCCTAGAATTGTATAAACGGATACGCTATGGACCACGACCGGTCACGGCGTATCGCAGTGGTAGTCGCCATCCGCGGAACGCCATATCAAGCACCAAAGTAGGATATCCTTGTTCGGTCTCTTGCGAGGAGGCATTTACTGTTGCATCACCGGCATCGCTAAGAATTTCCCTCCTCTCTTTCTAGATCAACGCTTGGCTGCATAGGGTTCGGAAGGGGGGACTCTTGATGCCACGGCTGCCATTATTGATTGTCGGATTCATCATTTCTGTTATTCTCGTTGTATTGGTGGGGTTTCGCCAAGTGAGGGTATTAACCTTTGTTCCGGGAAAGGACGTGGTGACACTACCCTTTGGTGACGCTCCTGATGCCGTAGGACGGGCCGTGGGCATCGATGGTCGGCTGTATGGGCCGCTCACCTTTGCGGTCAATGCATCAACAGTGGTGGTCGCGGATAGTTATCGTGAACGGTTGATGATATTCCATCATAGACGTTTGGTGGTGGTGCCCACGACGGGCCAAATGTTGGAAAACATTGCGATGACTCCAGCAGGTCAAGTGGTTATGACAGACAATCGGACCTTAGCTCTATGGGAATCCGATCGAATGCATTTGCACAAGTTGGTGCAATTTCGTGCGCATAAGGGCTATAGTGAGGCGCTCTGGAACCTAGCTGTTTCGCCTCGAGCCGGACTTTTTGTGGAGCAGGTTAAGTTGGGGCAAGGTGCGTTTGCCACCTGGATTGATGAATATACTCTGAAAGGACGACTGGTCCGACGTCTAGCGTCTTCTGAGGGGCAACGGGATCCAGACCTCCTGCCGCTTTCGGGTGGTACGATTACTGAACCCATTCGCAACTTTACCGTGGCTCCAAACGGCCATATTTATGTTGAATCGTACGGCAATAGTCCTCGGGTACGGGTGATCCATATCTATAAGAAGAATGGCACATATTTAGGGCAACTCGTTATACGCAGTGAGGCTCCGATCCGGGATAGTGCGCTTCTTGGGGTGAACCAAGAAGGGTGGGTATACTTGGCCGTAAATATGCACGTGCCTCATCACGCACGCATCATCATAGACAACTCGAGCGGACATACCGTGGCGACTCTAGGTGTCGCCGCCGTGCCGCTCTATGCTACCACCTATGGTGTGGTACTGCCCTCGGGTGCCGTATATTGGGATGCGACCACGGTGACGCACTTTGGCATTCGACCCTATCGACCAGAAGTCCATAAGGTCTGGAAGTGGGTGTTTTTTTAAGCATTTTTAGGATAACGAGTTTCGGATTTCCTCTCCTACCCATCCGATGGTATTCTTGACCCATTGGGGAGGAGAATGCATGTTTATCGCGGATAGAGAGAAACCATTAGAAGTCACATCCTCAGAGTTGATTGCGGGATTGTCACGCGCCTTGGACTTGACGGAAGGAGAGCCCATGGGGCACTCCATTCGCGCCTGTTGGATTGGCATGAAAGTGGGACAAGCGCTGAAATTAACGGATGATACGGCAAGCGAACTCTATTATGCGTTGTTGTTGAAGGACGCCGGATGCTCCTCCAATGCCGCTCAAGTGAGTTCCTGGTTTGGTACGGACGACCACTCGGCGAAGATGGATTTGAAAGTGGTCAATTGGTCTCGAATGGCCGACGCGGTGCTCTATGCGGTACGCCACGCAGCGCCAGGAGAGCCATTGGTCCGCCGTTTTCAGCAAATGGTGGCGCTCTCTCGGCGCGGGATTTCTGCCTCGCAGCAATTGGTGGAATTGCGGTGCACCCGAGGAGCACAATTAGTCAACCAGTTGGGATGGCGAGGTGATGTACCCGATGCGGTATTAAATCTCGATGAGCACTGGGATGGCGCTGGATCTCCGCGGGGCATCAGCGGGCGTGAGATTCCTTTAATGGCGCGTATTCTTTTGCTGGCTCAGACCGCCGAAATTTTTTGGTCCCGTCGCGGGCCAGCTGCTGCCCGTTCTGTCGTATCTGAGCGACGCGGGACCTGGTTCGATCCCGAACTGGTGGATTTGTTTCTCACGATTTCGTCTTCGCCGGCATTTTTTCATGAGTTGTCGCAGATTACTCATCCCCATGCACTCGAATCTGTATTTCCTAATGTATCCCAAGGGCTTGCAGCGGTTGGTGATCTTATTCGTACGGCAGAGATATTTGGGCAGATTGTGGACGCGAAGTCTCCCTGGACACGACTGCACTCCATCCGCACCGCGCAGTACGCTAAGCGTATCGCTCAAGCCATGCTGCTTTCACCGGCGGAGCAGGATCGGGTTCTATTGGCAGGGTATTTTCATGATTTAGGCAAGCTCGGCGTCTCAAATGTGATTCTCGATAAACCAGGTAGGCTCTCTTCCGAGGAGCGACGCATCATGGAAAAGCATCCCGACTTAACCTACCAGGTGCTTGAACCCTTAGAATCGCTCCGCGACATTGCCTTTGTCGCGTCTTGCCACCACGAACGTTTGGACGGGTCAGGATATTTTCGTCATCTCGGAGGAGGTGACGTCCCTCTGCTCTCTCAAATTGTGGCTGTTGCCGATGTGTTTGATGCACTGACCGCCGCTCGACCCTATCGGGGTGAAATGAGTGCGGAGGAGGCCCTAAAAATCATGCGACCGGATGTTGGTACGCGGCTCAACGCTGATGCTGTCGATGCCTTAGAAGGATTGCCGCATCCCTTGGATCTAGGAGATCTACCGCTCGTGTTGACTGGCGAGGTGTCGCTGTGAGGACGCGCGAATTTCACTTTCGGCGTGGCACCTGGTCTCTAGGTGGCGAAAAAGTCTATCTATTGGCGATCATGAATGTCACACCAGATTCCTTTTCTGATGGTGGTGCGTACAACGAGGACCCTGTGTATCAATTAGAGCACGCCACGCGGGTGTTTGAAGAGGGGGCTGATGGACTGGATATTGGGGCAGAATCTACGCGCCCCGGATATGTGCCCATTACGATGGATGAAGAGTGGCGTCGGCTGAGGCCCGTGTTACAGGCCTTGCGCGCGAGGTTCCCCGACCGGGTGATCTCGGTGGACACGCAGAAGTCCGAAATCGCCCGACGGGCGCTTGAAGACGGGGCAGATATCATTAATGATATCTGGGGGTTCTCCCAAGATCCGGGAATGGTGGAGGCCATCGGCGCGGCGGGCGCAGGAGCCATCATGATGTTTAACCAAGCTTTTACAGAGAATACGGTCACCGTCGAAGAGGTAAAGTCATTTTTTCGCCAAAAGATGGGTGCCGCGTCGCGTTATGGTATCTCACCATCGGCGATTCTGGTTGATCCCGGGATTGGATTTCGGATTCAAGGGGAGAGCAGTTGGACGATGCTTCATCATCTAAAGGATTTGGCAGATATCGGGGCGGGAGTATTAGTCGGGCACAGCCGTAAGCGCTTTCTCGGTACTGTGAGCGGAGAATCGCGGGCAGCGGAGCGGGATGTCGCGACGGCAATGCTGTCGGGATTTTTAGCGACCAGTGGGGCCGATGTACTGAGGGTGCATAATCCTGGGTTCAGTCGTCAGGCCATTCACGTGGCACGGAAATGGACGGATAACAGTGGGTAGGATTAATCTATATGGGCTGCAGTTTTATGCGTGTCACGGCGCATTATCGCATGAAATGACGGTGGCACAAGAATTTCAGATCGATGTGCGGATGAAAGTCAATGTCCAAGTGGCCGGAGAGACGGACTCACTGAAGGACACGGTTCACTATGGACTAGTCGTCAGCGCCATCGAACGCGTGATGAAGGGGCCGTCTGTGCATCTCTTGGAGACTCTCGCCTATCGCATTCGTGCCGCCATATTGGCGTTGGATCCAAAAATTGAGGCGGTGGCGGTGCGGGTGAGAAAAGTGAATCCGCCGATCGGCATGGCGTCTCATGGTGCGGAGGTGGAGATCGACTTTGACGACTAGAGCGTATATTGGTCTGGGGTGCAACTGGGGGAATTGTGCTACCACCATGCGCGTGGCCGCTTTGGCGGTGGCGCATCTGGGGCAGTCGCCGGCCTTCTCGTCGCTGTATCTCTCCCGTCCCCAGGGTGGACCGATGCAACCTGACTACTGGAATGCGGTGGTGGGAATTTCCACTGTGTGGACGCCGTTGACACTATTGCACTTGTTAATGCAAATAGAGCGACGGTTTGGACGATCGCGCCGGGAGCGGTGGGGCCCACGCACGTTGGATTTAGATCTGTTGGTATACGGCGAGGTGACGATGGACACGCCCGAACTGGTGTTGCCCCATCCACGACTAACTACACGCCGTTTTGTCTTAGAGCCTCTCCAAGAGCTTTTCCCTGATTTTCTGTTTACCGGAGGAGATCATATCGGCGCTATGCTTGATGAGGTCTCGACACAGGAGGTGCATCGGCTTTGTCCACTGAGCGACTCTCTTGGCGTATGAGACATATTGAGCAAGAACTCCGCACCGATTGGCTAGGGCATCCCGTCACGGTGTTGGACCAGGTCGATTCCACCAATCGATATGCAAAGCAGGCGCGACTCGAAATGGGGGCCCGTCATGGGGCCGTCGTCTGGGCTGATCAACAGACTCAAGGAAGAGGGCGCCTAGGGAAAGTCTGGCACTCTCCTGCGGGGCAAAACATTTATCTGTCGATTTTACTTGAGCCTCCGAGAACGTACTTGACGGGACTGCAGAGCCTTTTAGCTGGTATTGCGGTAATCCGCACGGTGCGGGCGTTAACGGGATTGGACGCCCGTATGAAGTGGCCAAACGACGGCGTGATTCATGGGAAGAAGTTTTGTGGAATTTTAGTGGAGGCGGGCCTTCAGCCATCGCCCTGGTGTGTGATGGGGATCGGCCTTAACGTATTCCATGGCGAGACTATCGGCATTGTACATGCCACCTCGCTCCAGGATGAATGGAGCGGGGTTCTTTCTCGTGAAGATTTGGTGGTGCATCTTCTCCAGGTCTTGGAAGAGGTCTATGCCACCTGGATGATTGAGGGTAATGTCTGGTTAACGGCTGAATGGGCCAAATACAGTGCGACGCTCGGAGAGTGCGTGAAGGTCACTCGCCCCGGCCAGGATGACGTTGTCGGGGTGGCCGAGGCGATTGACACGGATGGGGCGCTTTTAGTGCGAGCGGACGGCCATCTTCACACAGTGATTGCGGGAGAGGTCAGCATTCGGTTAGCAGACGGTCGTTACGCTCCGGACAGGTTTTGATAGAGGGTCAACATTTCGATGGCGGACACGGCCGCTTCGCTCCCTTTGTTGCCGGCTTTTCCACCGGCACGAGCTTGGGCCTCTTCCATGGTATTACAGGTGAGGATGCCAAATATAATGGGTTTTTCTCCGAGATGGGCTAGGCTGGCCACACCCTGAGTCGCCGACCCCGCGACATAGTCGAAATGGGCTGTTTCACCTCGTATGATGGCCCCAAGCGTGATAACTGCGTCGTATTGGTGATAAATCCGCCGTACCACGCCGGGAATTTCAAATGCTCCAGGAACCCATATGGTATCGATCGCGCGTGCATCGATGCCTAATCGTACCAGTGTGCCATGCGCACCGGTAAGAAGGAGAGACGAAATCGATTCGTTAAATCGACTGACCACCAGGGCAAATCGTACAGGTGCCGTGATAGACCACTGGCCTTCCATTGCTGACATCGGCTAAATCTCCTTTTTATCTGGGGAATTACGAAATCCAGTGCCCCATGTGTTCTTTTTTGGTTTTCAAGTACTGGTTATTCTCCGGGCGCCGGGCGACTTCAATCGGTACTCGCTCGACAATGGTGAGGCCAAATCCCTCAAGCGCATAATATTTGTCGGGATTATTCGTCAATAGACGGATTTCGTGGATACCTAAATCGGCCAGAATTTGTGCCCCGACGCCATAGTCTCGCATATCGGGAGGAAACCCTAGAGCGAGATTGGCCTCTACGGTATTGAGGCCCGTTTCTTGGAGCGCATACGCTTTGATTTTATTGGCCAGACCGATACCTCGGCCTTCTTGTCTCATATAGAGTAGAACGCCCCGGCCCGCTTCCGCGATTTGACGCAAGGCCTGGTCTAGTTGTTCACCGCAATCGCATCGTAACGACCCCAAGACGTCGCCGGTGAGGCATTCCGAATGCACGCGTGTGAGGACCGGTGCATCCGATCGGATATCCCCCATCGTGAGAGCCAAGTGGGTCGCATTGTTTAGCTTTTCAGTATAGGCAATCGCCCGAAAGGTGCCATACCGTGTCGGTAATGTCGTCTCAGCTTCTCGTGTATAGAGCACCTCTTCAGCCCGGCGAAACCGGATGAGGTCTTGAATAGTAATAATGGGAATGTGATGGGTCTCGTGAAATTCGACCAATTGCGGCAAGCGTGCCATGGTGCCGTCAGGATTCATGATCTCGCAGATGACAGCGAGGGGTTCCAAGCCTGCCAATACCGCGAGGTCAATGCTGGCTTCGGTATGGCCGGGACGCCGCAGAACTCCTCCGGGCTGAGCGCGTAGCGGGAACATATGTCCCGGTCGCACCAGGTCCTCAGGGGTCGATTGCGGATTCAGCAGCACTTTTACCGTTTGGGCGCGATCGTGAGCGGAAATTCCGGTAGTGGTGTCTCGGCGTGCATCGACGGATACGGTAAAGGCGGTCTTCATTGAGTCTTCAGCGACGGCGACCATCGGTGGCAAATTCAATCGATCCAACCAATCGGGCATCATGGGAACACAAATTAGGCCCCGTCCGTACTGCGCCATAAAGTTAATGACATCCGGCGTGGCATGACGTGCGGCGATGACCAAGTCGCCCTCGTTTTCTCGTGATTCATCGTCCACCACAATCACCAGGCGGCCTTGTTGGATGGCCAAAATTGCTTCGGGGACGGTGTTTAAGGCTAAATTATGCATGATGGATACCTCCTTTGGCCAAGAGATAGGGGCGGGTGAGGTGCTCGACATACTTTCCCAGCACGTCAAATTCCATATTGATCTTGTGTCCCACGTGCCAGAACTGAAGAATAGTGTGAGTAAAGGTATGCGGAATGAGGGTGACCTGGAGATTTCCCACCTGGCGATGCACAACGGTGAGGCTTACCCCGTCGAGCGTAATCGATCCTTGGGGGAGCACCCAGGGATCGTAGTCCTCAGCATACGTGACGGTGACCTGATGGGTGTCGCCGTCTTCCACCACGCTTTCCACCGTACCGCGGGTATCCACGTGTCCGAGGACCCAGTGGCCTCCAAGGCGGGTGGTCGGAGTGACCGACCGCTCAAGATTCACCGCCATTTCAGGTTTAAGGTCACTTAAGGTGGTGATCTGAAGCGTGGTGGGACTCACTTGAGCACTAAAGGTGTCCGACGTTCGCTCGACCACCGTCAGGCAGGTACCGTTCACCGCAATTGATTCACCAAGGCTGATATCGCGGCAAAAGGGTGCCGCAATGGTGGTCCAAAGGCTCACCCCGTCAGGTTCAAGATGACAGTCGGTGACTGTGCCAATCGTTTCAATGAGACCCGTAAACATGGTAACCTTCTTTCTCGATGTGTTCTGCATCGGAGCTATGCGCGTCTCGGGCGTCTTGACCCTGATATCGTGCTTCAATGATAACGTCTGGGCCGCGCCGGGCTACGCGATGGATAGTGAGGTGATGGGCATGAGGCAGTGAGAATCCGTTGCCTCCGACGGGAGAAGGGGCGCCTTGACCGCCCAAAATGAGGGGCGCTACATAGCCCACCCACTCGTCCACCACGTGTTGTTCGAGAAAGCTGGCATGCACAGACGGGCCACCTTCCACCAGAAGGGAGAGAATGTGGCGCTCAAAGAGATGAGCGAGCATTTCTTTGAGGTCAAGATGACCCGATGGGGTGCGATGCACGCGGATGACTTCTCCACCGGCACTAAAAATCTCCCGCTCCCACGCAATAGAGGAATCGGGTGACGTAAAGATGAGCGTAGGCGACTCGGTCGGATCGTCGAAAATGAGGGCATCGGCCGCAATCCGTCCCCGGCCATCGAGAACAATGCGGACCGGATTGGTCCCCTTTTTAGACCCGCGATAGGTGAGACGGGGATTATCTGCGATGACCGTATTCGATCCGACTAAAATGGCATCATGTGTGCGTCGCAGTTCATGGGCATGATGGAGAGCCGACGTGGACGTCAAGTATTTTGATTCGCCCTCTACGCTTGCGATCTTGCCATCCAAGGTCATGGCCGCTTTGAGGGTGACCAGGGGACGATGAAAACGACTCCAGGTGTTGAAAGCCCGATTGAGTTCGTCCGCCTCGGCTTTGCCATCGCCGACGGTCACTTCGATCCCCGCTTGCATAAGCTTTTCTATGCCGCCGCCTTTAACGTGAGGATTGGGATCGCGGGTGGCGATGACCACCTTGGTGATGCCGCTTTGAATGATGGCATCCGTGCAGGCGGGAGTGCGTCCTTGGTGGTTGCATGGCTCCAAAGTGACATAAAGGATATTCCCCCGTGCCTGGTCGCCCGCTTTACGCAGCGCGACCACTTCGGCATGGGGTCCCCCGGCCTTCTTATGGTAGCCTTCTCCCACAATATCCCCGGTGGCATTCACAATCACCGCTCCCACCATGGGATTCGGCGAGGTCGTGCCTAGGCCCCGTCGTGCTAATGATAATGCTCGATGCATATGCGCACTTGTCATTGTTTTAACTCCCCACAACAAAAATCCCCCATTCGGGGGATGGAAAATAGAGACAGTTACCCTATTGTGGGCTGTCTACCTTCTCCCATCCAGACTGTACTGTCGGCGCCGGAATCACACCGGTCTCCTGCCTTGCGGCTCGCGGGCTACTCGTTTCCGAGATTACCGCCGGTCGGGAATTGGTCTCGTAAGACCTCACCACGCCCCGAAGGTATATATTGTCACGTCTATCACTATACTATGTTGATTTTATCAAAAGGTCAATGAGAGTCATGGGTAAATCGCGGAGGAGCGAGAGTGGCGCCCAAAGACAAACCGTCTTATGTTTTGTGGAATTGACAGTCGGCCATGGGATTGTACCCATGGTTCCGAGCCGAGCTAGCCGAGTGCACGGGTCATAAGGACATGAGTTTTTTCTTCTTCCCATTTTTCCAATAGGCGGCCTCTCTCAAAGCCCATTTTTCGGTATAGTCCAATAGCCCTGAGATTGTCATAGGCGGTGTCGATGGCGACATGACTCAGTCCCAATGCGGTAATTTCTGCGAAGAGGTGCTGTATCACAGCGGTGCCGATTCCCTGGTTCCAATAGGATCGATCTCCGATGAGCAGATCAAATCCGCCCCAGCCGATGGTTGACGGCAACTGGTACGCTGTGACTTCCTGATCCGTCAAAGGATAGAATTGCGCATACCCGACCGGAATTCGTTCGTCAAGAATAATACGCGGACGTACCCGGGAATTGGGCTGGGTTCTCGGACCGAATTTGGCTCGAATTTGCACGATGCTAGGCTCCTCGCGATAAAATTCACGCACATGGGGATTTTGAAACCAGACGGCAAGTCGGTCCCAATCCTGTGCTTCCTCACCCAGCATTCGCAGTTGAACCCTAGGCGCCGGATCCGACTGCCGTTCACGTGTCATCGCGACCTGTCTCCTTCACCAATGAATTGTACTGTTCGCTAACCATTGCACCATCTTTCAGAGTTGGTGTCTTACGCTTAGGTTTTCTCTCGTTGCCCCACATTGTTGCCATGCCCTAATATCGCCAATGGGGTTGCACTCGGAGAGGACAAGAGGTGTGCCGGCGAGGGGAAACATTTCTTTCATAATCATGCTCGTGTGGTCACACAGTGTCTTGGCTTAGCCGCATGCAAAAATCTTCACTCCCTGGACCTCTCGAGCCCTTAAAGTGGTTCTTGACGAATGTTTGTCCTACAACGATTCGACGTGGTCCAGTGACAAGAGCAGTGCCGAAAGCACATCGCCTGCCTGATAGGGGCCGGAGTGTTCTGGAACAATCATGAGTGCGTCGACGTCCAGCCACGAAGTTTGAATCGCCGAGCCTTGGTTGTCGTGAGGGTGCAAAAAGAGCTCGCCCTGACGGATCCCTAGTTTGGTGCGGACGTAATGCCGTCGATCCTCAATTTGAGTAAAAGCCTGGGCCAGAGGGAGGGATAGTTGAGGGCGCATTAACGTGGGGCTTCCCAACATAAGACGGATGGCTGGACGGACAAATAGTTCAAATGTGATTAGGGCCGATACTGGATTTCCAGGAAGGCCGAGGATGGGTTTATCCAGTACATAGCCAAATGCCAGTGGTTTTCCTGGTTTGACATTGACTCTCCAGAGATGCAGTGTCCCTAACTCTTCGATCACCGGTTTCACAAAGTCATAGTCTCCTACCGAGACGCCTCCCGAACTAATTAAGAGGTCGCACTCCATCGCCGCTTGACGAAATAAGTGGCGAATGGCTTCGGGATTATCTGGTGCTGTGGGATAGAGAACCGGATCGCCACCCGCCTCTGTAATGGCGGCAGATAGCGCATGGCTATTAGAATTGCGAATGGTGCCTTCCTCTAAAGGCTGATCGATGTCGCGTAGCTCATCTCCGGTGGCTAAGATGCCAATCCGCGGCCTTTTGATGACGGCAGGGTGATGAACCCCTAAGGTGGCCAGCATGCCCACTACCGGGGAAGTAATGAGCGTGTGGGGAGCGAGAACAGCGTCGCCTACGACCATGTCTTCGCCTTGATAGCGAAGATGCGCGCCCGATGTGACCGATTGTGTTAGCCGGACAGATTGATGATCGTCGGTGGTTTCTGTCCATTCGATCGGGATAACGGCATTGGACCACGACGGCACTTTAGCACCTGTCATGATTTTGACACATTGCCCTCGGGTCGCCTGAGGCATATCCTGCTGCCCGGCGCGAATCGTACCGATTATGGCGAGCGTGATAGGATGGGCTGTGGTGGCTCCCAGGGTGTCCTCGGCGTACACGGCATAGCCATCCATCGAGGTGTTGGTGAACGGCGGTATGGGGTCCATGGCGCGGACCTCTTCAGCCAGTCGTTCTCCTAACGCCTGCGCCAGTGGGACACGATGAGCCTCTTTGCGGCACGTAATGGCCGATAAGATAAGATGTTGAGCTTCTTCGACCGAGATAAGCATGGTGAGCCTCCCTAACCTCTTCATGGTAAGCGCGATGCGATATAACTCCTATTCTAGCAAATAATGCGGTCACCTCCGAAAGCGAAATGGCGATGTCGCGACTTTTGGACAACGACGAAAATCTGGGCATTTTGTGGTAGCATAAGGCTAATTTCTCAAGGGAGGCGCGTCGGTGTCGCGACTTTTGGCGATTGATATTGGCAATACACACATTAAATTAGGTCTTTTCAGTCACGGTCATTGGGTCGAAGAATGGCGCTTGGCCACCGACTTGCGCCGCACTCCGGACGAGTACCGCCTATTTTTGAGAGGGCTCTTAGCGGAGTCGCATGTTGATCATGTTGACCGTGCCATTGTGGCTTCGGTGGTTCCCTTGTTGACGCCGTTTTTCTTAGGGGTGGTGCAAAGCGTGAGTCTCGCCCAGCCGGAAGAAGTGATTCCACCAGGCTATGGATTGGCCATTGATTATCCTCCTGAAAGTCTCGGCCCTGATCGGTTTATTGAAGCTTTAGCGGCATGGAACATGACGAGGCGTTCCGTCATCGTGGTTGATGTGGGGACGACCGCAACGGTAGACGTGGTCGTAGATGGCGTCTTCATGGGGGGAGCGATTGCACCGGGACCTCACTTTTTAGCCCAAGCGCTAGGCGAGGGGACAGCAAGACTGCCCCACATTATGCCGGTGATTGAACCTTGGGGAATCGGAAAGAATACCCAAGATGCGATTAAAGCCGGTGTGGGTCAAGGATTTGTCGCCATGGTAGAAGGACTGATCTCTAAGACCCGTCATGTCGTTGGGCAAGATGCACCGGTCATCATGACCGGCGGCTGGTCGCAGAGAATCGCTCCGTATTTGAGTATACCAGTCCAATTGGAGCCGCGATTGACACTGGAAGGGCTGCGCTATGCGGACGAATGGCTCATGCATCACGATCGACCGTCCCACCGATCGCGTCCCGTCAAGACGCACTAGAGAAGCCGTTGCTGTTTTTTCGAGATGGAGGCTGCCGATGGAATTTCGTGAGATGAGTCAGGCCGAGGCGATACGGGACGTGCATGACATAGCTTTTCGGGTGCGAGGCGGACTTTCGCCAATTGTCGAATGGTCGCTGAACGGATCGTACGACCTGTTTTTTGAGCATTATGTGCTTATGTATCGCGATCCTGCGGTCGCGGTGACGGGATCCATTCCTCATGGCGCCATGAAGCGGATGATTGGGCGGATGCCGATTATCTTGGCCAAGGCACATGGGAGCGGGCGCTTAGCCTTGGGCCGCGGAGTGCCGGGAGAAGTGGTGGGAGTCAGCCTTCAACCCGGGATGATGCTGGAGGTGCGCGAGCATCAATTTTTAGCGGCGACGAGTACTCTAGCCTATGGATTCAACCGCGTGAGAGGGATGGCCAATTGGCTTTTTGGCGGCAACGGATTTTTTGTGGACACCTTTAAGAGCGGTCGTGAACCAGGGGTGGTGTGGGTGCACGCGCATGGCAACCTGGTCGAGGTAGAGCTTCAGGCGGGTGAGGCGTTAGATGTGGAACCCAGTCGCTGGTGTTATAAGGATCCCACGGTCAAAATGACGACCGTGCCGATTAACATTTCGGCGAAATTGTTTGCATCGACAGCGTTCATGTTGAATCGATTTACCGGTCCGGGACGACTAGGGCTGCAGTCGATGTCACTGTATTTGGATACGGAATCTACCTAGTGTCTCAACGCGCATTGAGGGAGGTGCGGTGGTGAATCGATGGGCTCAAGCAAAACATGTCCTAGCAGAGATGGCAGTCGCTCACGTCAAGCCAGGGATGACGATTGGTATTGGATCCGGCAGCACCGTGGACGCCTTCATAGACGCGCTTTCTCCTTATGCGGGACAGATTCAATGTGTGGCGGCGTCTACGGAAAGTGCACAGCGTCTGCATCAAGTGGGTGTCGCTCTGGTACCGTGGGATGCGGTTGATACGTTAGACTTTTCGGTTGATGGCGCTGATGCGGTAAATGCTGAGCACGACCTGATTAAGGGGGGCGGGCGCGCTTTAGTCCGGGAGAGGCTAGTTATGGTGCAGTCTCGGGAAGCATGGATTTTGGTAGATGCGTCAAAGCCAACGACGGTCTTTCACAACGTGACCGTTCCGATTGCTATATTACCGTACGCATGGGGGCAGACCAGAGAGCGTATCAAGAGGATGAGCCCATGGGTTCAGCTTCGCCAGGAAAACGGGGATCCGGTCGTGACGGACGACGGATTATATATTGTAGATGCGCGATTTGATACGCTAGATAATCCGGGAGCGGTCCATCGTTCTCTGAAACTGGTGGAGGGGGTTGTCGATACGGGATTATTTGTGGGCTATCCAACCGTGGTATGGGTGAGCGATGGGGTGACGGTGAGCCAATGGACATAGATTTCTTCGTGGCCGTACGGTGCCGCGAGAGCTATGTTACCATATTAATGGAAGACCCTACATAACTAATGGCATGCAATGACGACCATTCTCGAGAGGAGTAGATGCAAAGTGGCAGTAACATTTCGGCAATTAGTCGGCAAGGCACGTGAACATGTGACGGGGTTAAGTGTGGCAGAGGCGCGGGAGAAGTTAGCGCAAAAACCGCAAACATTAGTGATTGATGTGCAAGACGCAGAAGATCTGGGTGCCTGTGGATTAATTCCAGGAGGCATCAATATTTCCCTCGGCATGTTGCCTATTCGCGCCGATCATGAGTTGCCTGAACACCTGCGAGAAGCTGAACTGAAGGACTATGATCGGCCCGTGCTGGTCACTTGTGGAGCCGGAGGTCAAGCTGCCTTGGGCGCATACTTACTGCATGAAATGGGTTATCGTGATGTGGCGTTTATCGATGGTGGGACGAAAGCGTGGAAGGACGCCGGGTTTGCTGTTGAGTAAAAGGGCATAAGTCATGGCATCGCGGCAGCGAAGTTTTTCTGCCGCGATGTGCTGATGAACAGTGGAAACAAGAACGATGCTTGAGTGAGTTCAAGAGGAAGTCACGTTGTGGGTGCACGGGAGTGCCGAATGACGGGGGCTTTTTGGTGTTCCCGGATCCTTCTGACATCGGCTCGCAATCGTCACTGAAGCCATGATACTAAAGCATGGCGCGTGACATCACGTGATCAATGAATGATTCAAGAGGAGGATGGATCGATGAGTGAAAAGTGGGTGCACCTAGAGACGCTGTCGTCGGGGGTGGTGGGAATTCGGATTGCACGCGAGGGCGCGCTAAATGCCTTGAATACAGGAGTTCTGGACCAATTGGAAGAGATAGTGGAACAATGCGAAGATAGCCCTGAGATTCGAGTGGCGATTATTACGGGATCTGGAGATCGGGCTTTTGTTGCCGGGGCAGACATTGCGGCGATTAGCCAAATACCTGACGCCATGGCCGCAGAGCTGTTTGCTACTCGAGGTCAGCACGTGTTTGAGCGGCTGGCGCAGAGCCGCATTTTCTTTATTGCTGCGATTAATGGATATGCTCTGGGTGGGGGATTGGAGTTGGCCATGGCTCTGGATTTGCGCATTGCTTCCGACAAAGCTCACCTCGGCCAGCCGGAGATTAATTTGGGGATTATCCCTGGATTTGGTGGAACCCAACGATTGTCCCGACTGGTAGGCCCTGGACGGGCCTTGTGGATGGTGGCTTCCGGTGAACCGGTGACGGCAGAGGAGGCACAACGAATAGGGTTGGTGGATTATGTCGTACCGCATGAGCGGTTAATGGAAGATTGTCTGGCCCGGGCTGGTGTGCTGGCCAGCAAAGCGCCCTTGGCTCTTCACGCCGCTAAGCGATTAATTCGTGAGAGCCGTGATTGGCCCCTTGAAGAGGGGCTTTTGGAAGAAGCCAAGGCATTTTCGCATCTGGCCGTCTCCGAAGATGGTCGCGAAGGGACCCAGGCGTTTTTGAATAAGCGTCAGCCAACCTTTCGAGGAGAATAATCTAGATGAATTTTCTCGCATACCCTATCCCGAGGAGGAATGAGGATGCCGGGAGAACGGACATCGAAGAGCCATCTTGAGCAGAAAATATGGAAGCATTTGCAGCGTCGCTATCCGCTGACGCGATGGTGGTGGGGGGAGGATGGAGGAGGGCTTGAATTATTTCCAGAATGGTCTTCTTCCGCATTCCTTCATGAGGCGGATGAATGGCGACAATTGGCGCAAGAGGGGTTAGATTTCGACGATCAGGAAGTGCTTCATTGGGGTAGGTTTGGGAGGATCGTCGCTAATCGTATTCATGGAGGCAGTTTCCATGATGCGTCCGAACCGCTTCGACAGGCGAATCTGATACTCGCGATGGTTACTATGCTGGATCGCGACGGGGCACTCTTCCCGCGCCGCGAATTGCTCGAAAAATTAAGCGTATGGTTGAGTCAAGTGAAAGACGTTAGTGCCGCGGATGTGTGGCGTCGCGCCCGGACCGACGCGGAAGCCGCACGGTTAGCGCAATCCCTCAATGAGTGGGACACTGGAGAACTTCGTCAGGTCTCCTCGGCCTCACGAGAGGCACTTGAGGGCTACATGGGGCGGGTGCGAGACGTCCGCGATGATGAGGATCGAACCCCGTGGATGGCTAGCGCTCATCCGTCTGTGGACCGATGGAGACAGCGGCGTATAGAGATGCTAAAGGAATCTCCTATTGTTCAGGACCGGATATTGACTGCAGGAGACATTCTTGACTTTCGTAGCGAGGCGCTCGATATTCAGGAAGTGGTCATTCCAGGGCTGGAGACTTGGTGGTTACGCCCTCAGTCGTCGAGCGACCTTGTGATTCATGGGGATAATCGGGACTCAAGTTGGGCCATGGCCATCGTATTAGCGTACTGGCGCAAGCGTTCTTCGTTTGGGCCGTTAACATGGGCGTTGACCCTCCCCCCGATTCTGGAAGGCGGATTAATGGCTGCCGCCTCCTTCATGGGAAGCGTATGGCCCCACTGGCGACCCATACAGGGAAGATTTTTTCCCCGTTGGCTGCAGCGTCGTCGAGCCATGGCCATGGCCGATGCTTGGCTGTGGCTGGAAGATGGAGAGGTGAACGAGGTAACGGCTTGGCTGAGCCGATTTTTGAGTAAGCCGGAGGCTATAGCCCTTATTCCCTGGATGAAATCACATCCGGGTTATTATGTGATGGCAGGACATGTGTATAATGTACTCCATGATATTCCCGACGGAGAGAACTGGCTTTGGAGTATGGGCCCGATGATGCCTGATGCGGTATTTTTACCAGAAGAGGAGTAGCATGAGGTCGTGCAGTCATCGAATGAAGATAGAAGAAATGTGGTACAATGTTTAGGCAAATTTTGAGAGGGGGTCGAGCAAGTGAAGATTGGCGACATTGTGGTGGATCCGCCAATTTTGCTCGCTCCTATGGCGGGAGTATCCAATCGGGCATTTCGGGCGATATCTCGCAGTCAAGGCGCCTCTCTCTGTACAACGGAAATGGTGAATGCCAACGCTTTATCCCATAAGAGTGAAAAGAGCTATTGGCTGATGGAGCTCGATCCTGATGAAACCCCAGTAGGCATTCAAATTGCTGGCAGTGATCCCGATTCGATGGCTAGCGCGGCGATTGAGGCCTTTCGGCACGGTGCTGACTTGATTGACATCAATATGGGATGTCCCGTAGCAAAAGTAGTGAAAAATGGGGACGGGTCCGCCTTGCTCAATGATGAGGTGATGGCTGTTCGTGTAGTGGAAGCGGTTGTTCAAGCCGTCAAGATCCCGGTGACTGTGAAAATGCGGGCGGGCTGGGATCACGATTCCATCACCGCACCGAGACTGGCGGAGCGCTTTCAAGAAGTGGGTGCGAAGGCGATCGCCTTACATGCGCGTACGCGTTCGGACCAGTATGTGCGACCCGCTCAGTGGGAGTTTATACGTGAGGTTCGTGAACGACTGAGCATCCCCTTGATTGGCAATGGCGATGTCAACAGCCCCGAAGACGCGTTGCGCATGTTAGAGACCACTGGTGCCGACGCGGTCATGGTGGGACGGGCGTCATTTGGGGATCCGTGGATTTTTCGTCGTATCACCTATTATCTTGAACACGGGCAACATCTCGAACCACCCACGGCGGAAGACCGCGCTGCCATGGCGCGGTGGCATTTGGAGCGCATGGTCGATATTAAGGGAGAGAAGGTGGCCATACCGGAAATGCGCAAGCAGCTGGCCTGGTATCTCAAGGGAACAGCGGATTCGGCTGATTATCGGAAACGAGCTCAAGCATTGACCACCAAATTGGACGCGCTGGCGCTGGTCGATGAGTGGGTCCACCATGCACGCAATGAGGAATTAACATGGAATTAATTCGTATTGGCGAAAAGTTGATTAGTGTTCAGAAAATACATAATATGGTCGAAGAGATTTTACAGGCTCGAGCCCGGGGATTATCGCAAGCGGAGGTGTCTCATGAGTTTGGCCTCGATCGCGCCTTAGTCTCACGCCTCGAGTCGTTAGGGGAGGTGCGACGGGGACGGTCTATTGCCGTGATCGGCTTCCCGATTGCTAACGGCGACGAGATTTCGAAACGCACTGAAGAGCTCGGGGTAGACTTTGTGTGGTTGATGACCGATTGGGAGCGGCGGGACTTTGCCGAGTCGCGTAGTGGCATTGAGTTAGTCGATGAAATCTTTCGTTTGGCCAAAAAAATACGATTGTATGACACGGTGATTTTGATGGCGTCCAATGCCCGGGTGCGGCTTTTAGCGGCCCTTCTCGATGTTCACTCGGTCGTTCCGGTCATTTTGGGGGACACGCCATTAAATCGAGATGTGGTGGTCGATGTGGGTATGTTAGAATCCATCATTAAGAAAGTCCAACTGCACGAAGCAGGAGAACGTGATGTGATGTCGAATCATGATTCCATTTAGTACCAGAGATTGTGGCGTCCTGTGTATCCATAGGATGTACAGCGATGATATCAGGTATTTATAGAGAGAGGGATTCTTATGGCAGACAAAGAGCTATTAGTATCACCAGAGGGATTAAAGAAATTAGAGAATGAACTCGAACAACTAACGACCGTGAAGCGCCGGGAAGTCGCAGAACGTATCAAGACCGCACGGGAGTTTGGGGATATTTCCGAGAATTCGGAGTACGAAGACGCGAAAAATGAGCAAGCGTTTATTGAAGGGCGTATTCAATCACTCGAGCAAATGTTGCGCCAAGCGCGGGTGGTAGATGAAAAAGGGCAAGACCCGAACGTGGTGCATATTGGGTCGCATGTCACCGTACGCGATTTGGAAGAAGACGTCGAAGAAGAATATATCCTTGTTGGTGCCACCGAAGCGGATCCGATCAAAAACCGCATATCCAACGAGTCACCTGTGGGCAAAGCGCTCATGGGAACCACGGTGGGGCAGAAGGTAGAGGTTACCGCGCCGGTGGGGAAGATTCGTCTAGAAGTGGTAAAAATCTCCTAAATTTTTGGCTGGCGGGGTGGGTTGGTGTGTCAGAACAGGAAGGACGCTATAGTCCGCGCGAGGTACGCTTAGAAAAATTGAAGGAATTGCGGCTGCGCGGTATTGAGCCATATCGACCCAGTCGATTTAATGTGTCGGCTCTCAGTCGGGATATCGTAGATGACTATGCGCACTATGAAGGGCAGGAGGTGCGGATTGCGGGGCGAGTAACCGCGATTCGTAAGCATGGGCGCGCGGCCTTCGTGGATGTCACCGATACTAAAGGACGTATTCAGACCCATTGGCAGGAAGATGTGCTGGGAGAACGGGAGTATTCGCTGCTCGACGTATTAGATTTGGGAGACTTTATTGGGGTGAGCGGCGAGGTTTTCAAGACGCGCCGCGAAGAAGTGTCCGTGAAAGCGGCTGAGGTGGAGGTACTCTCTAAGAGCCTACAAGACTTGCCGGACAAGCATCATGGTTTGACGAATGTGGATTTGCGCTATCGACAGCGTTATTTGGATTTAATTTCTCATCCTGAGGTACGCCGGGTATTTGAAGTGCGAGCCGAGACGCTGGCCTACATTCGTCGGTTTTTACAAGAGCGGCGCTATATGGAAGTGGAGACACCGGTTTTGCAACCGATTGCTGGAGGAACCGAAGCACGCCCGTTTTCAACCTATCACAATGCTCTTGGCATGCCACTTTATCTTCGTATTGCCTTAGAACTGCATCTCAAGCGATTAATCGTCGGCGGCATCGATCGGGTGTATGAAATCGGACGAGTGTTTCGTAACGAAGGGATTTCCACCCGCCACAATCCGGAATTTACGATGTTGGAACTCTATGAGGCTTATACCGATTACCAGGGAATCATGGAATTGACCGAGGCGCTACTGCGAGGCTTGATCGCACACGTCATGGGTAGCACCGATTTGACGTATCAAGGTCAGCATCTCGATTTCTCGCGGCCGTTCGCGCAGGTGGATTTAGTGGAGCGGTTTTATGTCAAGACCGGAACCCGCTGGGAGGACGTGCATACGCGGCAAGAGGCACACCAATTAGCGGAAAAACTACACATTACGGTGGATAAGGGGTTTGATCGAGCCCAAGTGATGGACAAGATTGTCGGCTCAGTGGTAGAACCGGACCTTATTCAGCCGACCTTCTTGTGGCATCACCCAGTGGATATATCTCCATTAGCCAAACGTGATCCGCAAAATCCTCATCTCACGGAGCGATTTGAACTGTTTGTGGCGGGAAGAGAATTGGCCAATGCTTTTTCTGAGCTCAACGATCCCCTAGATCAACGTGAACGGTTTCGCATGCAACAATTGGCACGATCTGAAGGCAATGATGAAATGCCTCCCATCGACGAGGATTTTCTGACGGCGCTTGAACACGGTATGCCCCCCACAGGAGGCCTCGGATTAGGCATCGATCGATTGGTGATGCTATTGACCGATAGTGCGTCGATTCGAGACGTTATCCTATTTCCGACCATGCGACCCTTGGCTTCCAGTGACTAGCCAAAACCGTAGGGCTTACCTATAATGACGGTGTACAATTTTGTGCACACGAATGGAGGTCCCGGGTGAAGCGCGTAGTGAGTGTCAGCTTAGGGAGTGCCGTGCGTGATCATTCGGTCACCATGCGACTTCTCGGCGAGGACGTCCAGTTAGAGCGTCGCGGGACCAATGGCGACTTGGAAATCGCCATTGATATGGTCTCCCAATTGGATGGTAGCGTTGATGCGATCGGCTTAGGAGGCATCGATCGCTACTTGGTTGTCGCAGGCCAGTGGTATGAAATTCGTGATGCAGCGCGATTGGCCGCGGCAGCACAAAGGACGCCCGTAGTGGATGGCAGTGGTCTGAAGGATACCTTGGAGCGTCGCATCATTCGTGATTTGGATCGCCAAGGGGTGATTCGTCGCGATCAAGCGGTCCTCATGGTCTCCGCGATGGATCGCTTCGGCATGGCGGAGACCTTTGATGCCTTGGGGTATTCCTTAGTCGCTGGAGATCTGATTTTTTCTAGCCATATCAATTACCCCATACGGTCCGCAGCCGAACTCGCAGAGCTGGCGAAAAAGCTAGTTCCGGAATTAGTAAAGATGCCATTTAACCTTCTATATCCGGTAGGGGATGCCCAACTCGCGTCTGGAGATCCTCAATATCAGCAATATTTCTATGACGCTGAGATTATTGCCGGAGACTTTCACTACATTCGCCGCTACCTTCCTCACGACATTGGCGACAAGCTCATCATTACCAATACGACCACATCGCGGGATATCGAGTTTTTGCAAGAATGCGGTATTCGGCGGTTAGTCACAACGACGCCGGTATTAGATGGCAGAAGTTTTGGAACCAATGTGATGGAAGCGGCATTGGTGGCGGTGTCAGGGTGCACACCGCAGCAAGCGGAATGGGCGCATCTCGTGGAGCGGGCTCCAATGGGTGTCACGGTGCGCGATTTAACATCTTGACGATAGGAGTTTAGTAATGAGGTTGCCGCAAGCGTTAGAAAGTTTTGTGAGTGCGTGTAATAATAATGCGCGGCTGCGCGAGATGAATCGGGATTGGTCCCGAAGACTTCAATTGCAAGCCGACGATAGCGCAGCGTTGTTCTATTTAGTGAGTGAAAATGGGCTTATTTCATATGGGGAAGGCCCACTTCAGGAACCAGACATGGTGATTCGAGCAGCACAATCTATTTTAGAAGCCATATTTTCTGGGGAAATGACGCCAACCGAACCATACAATGCCGGAGACTTATTGGTTCAAGGCCACCAAGACGACATGATGCGTTTAGATATTCTCACGTTGTTAATTTGGGGAGAATAGTCGTATGCAAAATTCGCTCTCTCGGGTTTTACCGTTACGGACGGCCGTCTCGACCAGTGCCGGATTGGCTTCGGCGGCAGTGAATTTTTTGGCTGCCGTGGAAGTGGCAGAGTATGCGGGGGGACAGTCGGCGTGGTTGGCGATTTTGGTGGCCGGTTTTCTCATTGTTTTTGCCGGGGCTAATTTTTCTGAACTGAATGGCCTATTTCCTTCTGCTGCCGCCATTCGTGTCTGGATTCGACGCGGGGTTAGCGACCAGTTCTCGCAAGTAAGCTCACTGGTTTATCTATTGACGGTGGTTTTTGTGATTGCCGCAGACGCCTTCGTTTTAGGGCATACTTTTTCGGCGGCGATTCCCGGGGTGCCTGCTCTGGCGTGGATTGTACTGTTATTAATTGTGGTGACTTGGAGTAATTCCCGCGGCATCAAGGTGGCAGGAACCATTCAAGATGGGAATGCGTTCGTGTTGCTCGGTACCTTAATAGTGTTTTCCTTGTTGGTGATCTTTCGCACGCCTCATCTAGCCACCTTTCACTTTTTTCATCTTGGGTCGAACTGGTTTGAGGCGGTAGCTCTTGGGGTGTTCATTTTTGTAGGATTTGAGTGGGTGACACCGCTCGCAGAAGAATTTCAGGACGCTCGAGCCATTCCGCGCGGGATGTTCATTGCCTTAGGGCTGATTGCTATTGCTTTTGGTTTGTTCTCATTGGCCCTGACGCTATCCTTTCCTCACATGCACGCGTTGAGTCATAGCTTTATCCCACAGCTCTTGGTGGGAATGAGGGCATTAGGACCGTTTGGATTTTGGTGGATGGCTTTGGTGACCTTGACGACGGCCATGACCACCTTTAACGGAGGACTTCTCTCGGCCAGCCGATTTCTCTATGCGTTGGCACGGGAACGTGTACTGCCTGTGTGGTTTTCGCGCTTGAACAAGCATTTGGTGCCACAAAACGCTTTGATTGCTTTGGCGGCGGCTTCTTTGGGATTGGCCGTGATAGTGTATTTTAGCAGTCAATATCTCTTTCTGATTAATGCCGGTGCTGGCGTGGAGTCGCTGATGTATGCGCTCACATCTTGGTTGGTCATGTCATTGCGACGACGCGAGCCCCATCGTGCTCGGCCATTTCACGTCCTAGGGTACCCCGTAATCCCAGCTATCGTCGGTCTCTTATTTTTGGGCCTGGGTATCGAAGCCTTGTTAACCCCGGTGACCCCGAATGGATTCCCTTGGCCATTAGTGTTCTTTGTGGGGGCTTTGGTATTAGCCTTGATTTATGTGCGAAAGATTGTTCCCCGTCTTAAAAGCCGGAAGACGGCATCGATGATTTCGCGCATACCCTAGTGCGGGTGAATGAGTCTAAACTGGCTATATATGGCATATCTTGGATCCGGAGGGATTCAAGGATATGGGTGCGTATCTGAAAGAAGAGGCGCAAAAGCGTTCCCGGTGGACCGTGGGCACGGTGGTTTTAGCCATCACGGTCGCGTTGTTTATTGTCGGCGGGCTGATGGTGCGAGGAATCACTGCCTGGGATCGTGGAATGCTTGCGGGCATGGAACGATCTGTCGGCGTTCATTCAGTATCGGATGTGGCACGCGTCAACCATGGTCAAGCGCCCGTCACAGGACTGCCGCCGGGGATGGTTCTGGGATATTTTGATGATCCCGGCAATGCCGCAAGTGCCGTAGCCATGTTGAAGCACTACTTGCCAGTGTTGACCGGAATTATTCCCTTCTGGTATCAAATCGGCGCCAATGGCAGTATTTCAGGATCGACCAATCCGGCGGTATTAAGTATTGCCGAACAGCACAACCTATGGACGTTCGCTTTAGTCGAAAACATGGCTGGGCAGTCCGTGTTTGGGCCGTTGTTAAACTCTCCGGTGGCGAGTCATCGAGCCATCGACAATATGTTGACGTTGGTTGAGGCAAATGGCTATGACGGGGTGAATTTGGACTGGGAGGGCATTTCTCCCAACGAACGCCAGGCGTTTACCACCTTTGTCAAGGACTTATCGCAGACCTTTCATCGCCATGGCTATTATGTTACGCTCTCTGTCCCTGCTGAAACTAGCAATCAACCCGATAATGGCTGGACGGGTGCCTATAATTATCAAGCATTGGGACAATATGCGGATTTGCTCATGATTATGGCGTATGACGAGCATTATGCGGGAGGAAGTCCTGGTCCAATTGCCGCTCCGAGTTGGGTGAAAGAGGTTCTTAACTATACAATATCGGTTGTACCACCCGCTAAAGTCGTTTTAGGGATCCCTGGTTATGGCTATGATTGGTCGGGAAGTGGACCTGCAGCGGCACTCACTTACGGACAGGCTGAAGCGTTAGCGGCCCAGTACGGAGCGTCTGCGAGCGCCAATCACTTTGTGTACGTGCAAGACGGTGAGCTACATTCGGTATGGTTCGATAATACGTCGGGATTACTGGATAAGATTCAGTTGGTGGGTGATTATGATTTGCGGGGTATCGCGCTATGGCGCTTGGGAATTGAGGATCCAAAAATTTGGGACTTTCTTCAATAGATATTTTTGTTCAATCTCTTGATTTTAAATGGTGGCGATGATAAGATATTAAAGCTGTCGCAAGACAGTGCCGGTCCTTGAAAACTATATCATCATGCCACGCAAGATGAAGTACAAGAACGACCAACGATTGAACAGAGTCATGGAGAG